>JBKJPR010000504.1:0-6510 GCA_046594275.1 Sediminibacterium sp. | reverse complement strand
GCGGTAAATCAGTTTCATCAATACCTTGCCCTGGTAAACGGATAGATTAGTAAGTTTATCTGTAAACTCTTTTTTTAATTCTTTCTCCCTCGATTTGATAATGATCTTACGTGCTTTGCGGTCTGATACATTTACCAGCTTTGCATTGATCTCGTTCATGATCACACTCGCTTTTTTTGCATAGGGGAACGTAACATATACGGCGTTACGGAGCCTTGTCCAGTCTGCCCAGTATTTTTTCCATTGTCCCGTCAACCTGCCATTTACCAAAACCGGGGGGAGATAGCTGGATGGAATGGTATCTCCTTCCGGTGTTACAAAAGCATACACTTTCAGCGTATCATATACGCCATGCTGCTGTGCACCTGCCCTGGCGGTAGTGAGTATAACCAAGGCAATAAGAAAAAAAAGGATGATATGTGGTTTCTGTAGCTTCAACTAACTTAAAAATAGATACTTCGGTTCTTATTAATGCAGTCTGGTACAAAAAAGTAACCTTAGGATTTGTTAAGAAACCCGTAACCTGTTGCGGCCGGAACCTTTTACGCGCTGTAAAATAGACATAGTAAAGCCCACCACCATTACCAGCACCCCCAGCCAAAGCACATTTATCATGGGAAACTCATATACTTTGAGCGTGATCAGATCTGTTATGGATCCGCTCTCTTTTACACCGATCTCCAGTTTTCCGGTTTCCTGGTCAATTACCTTATTGAATTTTAATACCAGGCTCTGCGACTGGACGGTATCGGTAATAAAGCGCAGTTCCTGGCCCTTTAAGGCAATACCGGGTTTTGCACGGTAACGGCGACCATCTTTGGAGATCACCGTCATATCAAGGAACAAGGCAGTTTCATCGTTTGTATACTTGTTTCTTAATTCAGATGGATTCACGGCAACACTATTCAGTACTATCAAACCGTTGCCATAGAAAAGTGTATCACCGGCTTTCACTTCCCGGTTCTTAAAACTTACCGTATCCTCATGATCATTCTCCTGGAAAGATGTGATGTACACGAAAATATCCTTATACCAGTAATGTTTTGCAGCCGGGTTGGCCGAAAAGCCTTCGCCGCCTTTGTTCTGTTTGATCACATCAGGGTATAGCTTAAATTCTTCACTGCCATCCTTGGCTTTAAAATCTATCTCAAAATAACGCTTGCGGTCTTTTTCATTCACCGTATCCTGGGCATAGGTTACCATGTACCTGCCCATATCTGTAGGCAATGCTTTAAACAGGGTAATATTCTCCGCCGGGTCGCCAGCCGGGCTTCTTTTGTCTTTTGGATCAGCACGTAAAGGGGTGATCCCCGTTGTGTTCCAGCTTAACACTGTTTTTTTACTTGAAGATACCAGGATGCCCACCAATACCAATCCAAAACCGATATGTGCCACAGAAGCGCCTGCCGCTTTCACCTTTCCTTTTAACCCGGCCCATATATAACCGGTATTGGCAATTACCGAATATACTGCGGCAAAAATACCGAGGTGTATGGCCATCAAAAAGGCGGGGCCTTTCTTGTCATAATTCACATGCCCGAAAACGCTTATCAAAATACTGATCACCACTGCCTGTAAAGTGGGTATCCATATTTTGCGGCTAAAGAAGGCCTTCGGCGTGTCTTTGTATTTGAAATATTGCGTAACGGCGGTGAGCAACCCAATCACTATGGCTACAAAAACCTGTATCTGGTTATAAGCAAATTCAACATCTTCCGGGGGTGCAATATTGGTTCCGAACAATTTATTAACCACTGGCGTAGAGGTCTTGGCAATGATTACCATACCGGAAAGGAACAGTACCAATGAACCGATGAACATCCAGAACTCACGGCTATATGTTTGTTCTTCTTTCTGTATCGTGGGTATAGCTTTATAATTCCTGATGTACAGGAACATGGCGGGCAGAAAGAATATTAATAAGAACAGCAACAACTGCACATTCATGCCCAAATCTGTAAACGCATGCACGGAAGTGTCGCCAAGGATACCGCTCCGTGTTAAGAATGTGGAATAGAGGATCAGTGAAAAACTAAGTATATAAAAGAAATAAGTTGGCCGGAGCGAATAGCCTGTATTCTTATAAATCAAATTTGTATGCAAACCCGCCACCAATACCAGCCATGGCACCAGTGAAGCATTTTCTACCGGGTCCCATGCCCAGTAACCACCGAATGATAAGCTTTCATAGGCCCATGCGGCGCCCATCATCACACCTGTACCTAATACCGCCGCTGAAAAAGATGCCCAGGGTAAGGCAGGTTTGATCCAGTCATGTTTTTTACGCATCAACCCCGCTATGGCATACGCAAACGGGACGAGAGTGGAAGCAAACCCTAAAAACAACACCGGCGGATGGATTACCATCCAGTAATTCTGTAATAAAGTATTCAGGCCTGACCCATCTTTTAACAGGGAGAGATAGTCTCCGCGTACCTGGCCTGAAGCTATATCCATAAAAACGGGTGCACTATCAAAAAAGCCTTCATTACGCAATAAAACAAACGGGCTGCTTCCTACTTTGGTACCAAAGAAGTAAATGCCAAGCAGCATAGTGGCCAGGCAGAACTGGGCAAAGCTGACAACGGTCATCACACCCGCTTCCCAGTCTTTAGCCCGCCAGATCAATATCCAGCCCAATACACAATGCCAGAAACTCCATAACATAAAGCTTCCTTCCTGCCCTTCCCAGAAACAGGCAAACAGGTATTCAACCTGAAGGCTTTTATCGCTATGTGTATACGCATATTTGTATTCAAATAAGTGGTTGGAAATAATATAATAAAGGATAATAAAAAGCGACAAAACGCTAACGGTCTCCACAAAAAAAGCGATACGCGCTATCCGCATCCAGCCCTTCTTTTCAGGAATAAGTTCCAGCCGGAAGGCTTTGAAATAAGCGAGGGTAGCCACTAAAGAAGATACCAGGAAAAGTATAGCAAAAAAATGCCCGATCTGGCCTGGTAGTATATGTTCGCCTATATAATTCATGTAGATGGATTCAAAAATTATTTCACCAGTAGCTAAATCAACCCGGTAACAATGCCATTACCGCGGAATTAGTTCATAGATGATTGCAGGCTCTTATTTGCCTTGGGGTCGTCTTTGTATTTAGAGGGGCATTTCAACAGGATATCTTTACAATCAAAATGATCGCCCTGTACCCTTCCCTTCAGTACCAAACGCTCACTTTTTTCCATATCGGTGGGCTTATTGTTGTGGTAGATCACTTTAATGCTGTTGCCAAGGGTATCTATCGCGGTAAAACTCAAATAATTAGGATTTTTAATGGCATCATATTCCAGGGGTTGCTGTTTATCTATCTTAGCAATCAGGTTCACAAACTTTCCCTCTTTCTGCCGTGCCGAAGCGATAGTTTCATAGGTGGTGAGATCCCCCGTATAACTGATCAATACCACAATGGCGGCAGCAATGCATACGAGGATTATGATATGTGTTTTCTTCATTGTACAGTTTTACACTGCAAAAGTACCTCAAAAACAACATTTTGTTCCAAGTTTGTCGTTAATCTAATGAGGTTTTTGTATAACTCAGCACACCAAACTCCAAACTTTCTACTAAATTTGCGCCCTGTTTGCAATTAAGAAATCACCATGACCGATCTATCACAATTTGACCCCAATGCAGTGGGTAATCCCCATAACAATGTTTTTGGTCTTCCTTTCACCGAAGAAGATGCCCGTTTAATCATTCTCCCGGTTCCCTGGGAAGTAACGGTAAGCTATGGAGCCGGTACCTCAAGGGCAGCCGAACATGTTTACAAAGTGAGCAAGCAGGTAGAAATCCTGGATATTGATGGCGACTGTGGATGGAAACAGGGCTTTTTTATGAAAGACATTGACAGGCGCTTACTGATGAAAAGCGATTACCTCCGCAAAGAAGCCGAGCTATACATTGATTATATCTCCAAAGGAGAAATAGTAGAAAAAAACAAGTTCATGTGCAAAAGCCTGAAAGAGATCAATGAAGGCGGTGCCATGATGAACCAATGGGTATTCGATCAATGCAAAACATTATTGGATAAAGGGAAATTAGTGGGCCTGCTGGGTGGAGACCACAGTACTGCGCTGGGATTTATGAAGGCCCTTGCTGAAAAACATGGGGAGTTTGGCGTATTGCAGATAGACGCGCATTGCGACCTGAGAAAAGGTTATGAATTTTTCACCTATTCGCATGCATCAGTCATGTACAATGCTTTACAGGAAATACCTGCTTTGCAGAAACTGGTGCAGGTAGGTGTAAGGGATTATTGTGAAGAAGAATGGGATCTGATCTGTAACAGCAATTTCAGGGTGATCACTTATTTTGACAAGGCCATCAAAGAAAGACAATATGAAGGGGAAACCTGGAAACATATTACTGACGAAATCGTGAACCAGTTACCCGAAAAAGTATACATCAGTTTTGATATTGACGGGCTCGACAGGAAGCTATGCCCGAATACCGGTACGCCGGTGCAGGGCGGGTATGAAACAGAAGAAATATTCTACCTGATCAGGAAAATACATGAAAGCGGCCGTAAACTAATTGGCTTTGACCTGGTGGAAATAGGTGTTGGACAAACAGACTGGGATAGTAATGTGGGCGCCCACTGTTTATGGCGCTTATGCAACCTGATGATCCATAACAATTGATCGCGCATCAAAGATGAAAGTATACGATTATATCATAGTTTTTAAACGCCGCGGCTATGCGCTGGTTGATGGAATCAGCCAGTTGATGCTGTTCCTGGCAGTGGTTGTTTTCGCAACTTCATCAACGATAACAACCTTTTCACAAACCTCTGCCTGGTTGTTAGCCAGTGTAGCTGTGATCATGGGCTGGTGGCTTCATTGTTTTCTGCAAAGGAAAAAAGGGAATATGCCTTTTTACAGGATCGCTTTAACCGCAGCAGCAGTGGGTTGGGCCATACAGACAGGTTGGGGTTTTGTTGCAGTCATTTATATACTGGCGGCCATTTTAGAAAAACAGGTGAAATTTCCACAGGAGATCGCCTTTGATGCAGATGAGATCGTTGTCAATTCTTTCCCTAGAAAGCATTTTCAATGGAACGAACTGCAAAACGTGGTGATGAAAGATGGTATTCTTACGGTTGATTTCCATAATAATACACTCATACAGAAAGAAATAGAAACGCAAGCTTCTGCCCAGACAGAACAGGAATTTAACGAGTTTTGCCTTGAAAGGCTGAAAGCTGATAGTAGAGCGCTAAAAGCGTAAAGCTGACTATTTTTTTTAATTTTTACTTTTGAATTTCACTTTCCACACATGGCTATAACACAATCGCCTTTTCTCTTATACTCCGATGGCAAAGGGAATATTTTTGAAGACACCAGCCTCTATGCCGCAGGCCGTGCAGGCTGGGATGCTTTTCCTGTTCCTGCAGATGAATGGATAGAATTACCCGATGGCGGAAATCTATACGAATTACCCGGCCGCAGGGGCCTTGGTGTAGATACCACCACCGGCGAAATGCGTTTGTGCGAAAAAGGCTGGGCCGTAGCGGCATTTATTCCGCCGGCACATACCGGTTTATACCTCGCCGCTTTTGAAACCCTGCCCGAAGCGCCTACCCTTCCTTTATTCTGTTACACGGCTGTGGGCTGGCGGAATGAGAAGAACTATGTACCCGCGATTCGCATTGAAAAAGACATCCGCCAGGAAAATGCGGGGTATGATGATCAGAAAATACAACAAGGCACACAACATCTTTTACATTCTTACCCTGATAACCGATTAGTAAAACACTTGATGGAGAATTGCTGTATGACGTATCATTGTCCTGCAGCCAGGAATTTTTCATTGGGCCGATGGGAATGCCCGGTTCCTACATCGCCCGCCTGTAATGCGAATTGCATTGGCTGTATCTCTTTCCAGCCAGAAGAAGAAACTATTGTGTCTACGCAGGACCGGCTCACGTTTAAACCCAGTGCAGAAGAGATCGTCGAATTTACAGTGCCGCATTTAATGAATGCACCTTTTCCAATTGTCAGTTTTGGCCAGGGTTGTGAAGGAGAACCTTTATTGATGTGGGAAACCATCCGCGAAGCCATTATCGAGATCCGTAAACATACGGATAAGGGCAGCATTAATATCAATACCAACGGTTCCAAACCCGATGCAGTAAGGGCCTTATGCGAAGCCGGACTGAACAGCATTCGCGTAAGCACCAATTCTGCCAGGAAACATATCTATGAACCCTACTATCGCCCCAACAATTACCAGTTTGAAGACATTGTAGAAAGCCTGAAAGTAGTACGCAGTTATGATGGATGGGCGAGTATCAACTATTTTGTATTCCCTGGCATGACAGACAGCGTGGAAGAATATGAGGCCCTCCGTAAACTCATCATCGACACCGATCTGAGTATGATACAATGGCGAAATTTCAATATCGATCCCGATTGGTATATGGGAAAAATAGGCGTAAATGAAACCGGCGAGATGCTGGGTGTGAAACAATTAATGTCTTTGATACGCGAAGAATTC
>JBKJPR010000411.1:0-3886 GCA_046594275.1 Sediminibacterium sp. | reverse complement strand
ACCGCAGGTGACCTGGAACTGGATGCGTTGCTGGATATGATCTTCAGTACAAAGGAAGTGGCGAAATATATCTGCCGCCGCCTTTACCGGTGGTTTGTGTATTATGATATTGACAGCGCTGTAGAAACGAATATCATTACACCTTTGGCCGACATCCTGCGCAGTAATAATTATGAAATCAAACCGGTGTTAAACACTTTACTGAAAAGCGAACACTTTTTTGATGTGCTGGCAAAGGGTTGCCAGATCAAGAGCCCGGTAGACCTGGTAGTGGGCGTTTGCCGCGAATTCAATCTTGCATTTCAGCCGGCAACGGATTATATCACCAATTACGGCATGTACAATTACCTGGTGAGCTCGGCATCTAATATGCAGCAGAATATCGGCGACCCGCCGGATGTAAGTGGATGGAAAGCCTATTACCAGGAGCCACAGTTTTACGAGATATGGATCAACAGTGATACGCTGCCCAAACGAAACCAGTTCACAGATACCATCATCACTAATGGCTATACATTCAATGGAAAAAAATTGCAGTTGGATGCTGTTGAATTTGCAAAGACCTTATCCAACCCGGGTGATCCGAATAAACTGATAGATGATATCGTAAACCTTATTTTCCGGATAGATATTTCAGCAGCATCGAAGACACAACTGAAAACGGATATTCTCTTAGGCGGTCAATCCGCTGATTATTACTGGACCGATGCATGGAACCTATTTATCACTACACCGGGAAATACATCAAATACCACAACGGTGAAGAACCGTTTGCGCGACCTGGTCAAGTATTTTATGGCCCTGTCTGAATACCAATTAGCTTAAAATACTGAATGATGAAAAGAAGAGATTTTTTACGCAATACCATCCCCGCCGGCGTTATATTGCCATCCCTGGTAGGTGGTTTCTCTTTCAAAGCATTCAGCGCTGATTCTGCCATCATGCAATCCTTAATGCTGCCGGTTACGGAAACAGATCATGTATTTGTGATCATACAATTGAATGGCGGCAATGATGGTTTGAATATGGTGATACCGGTAGAGAATTTCAGCAATTATGTAAATGCTCGCTCCAATATTTATATACCGGAAGACAAGGTTTTGAAACTGAACGGAAGAGTGGGCCTGCACCCGGCGATGAAGGGGTTAGAAGCGTTGTATAACAATGGGCAATTAAAAGTAGTGCAATCAGTAGGCTACCCGCAGCCAAGTTTTTCGCATTTCAGGGCCACCGATATCTGGATGAGCGCCAGCGACAGTAAAGACACAGTAAACAGCGGATGGGCTGGCCGTTATTTGAATTATGAGTATCCTAATTTTCCCAATGGATACCCGAATGCGACCATGACTGATCCACTGGCCATACAGATCGGATCTACTACATCATTAACCCTGCAGGGCCCTGCAGTGAGTATGGGGATGAGCATCAGCAATACCAGTAATTTTTATAACCTGATCAATGGTATCCAGGATCCCGCACCCGATACACCGGCAGGAAAAGAACTGACCTATATCCGGCAGGTTTCGCAGCAGACAAAACAATATGCTACCGTAATCAAAGATGCTGCTGCCAGAGCTGTGCAGCAGGTGAGTTACCCGATTAATAATTCGTTGGGCGACCAGTTGAAGATCGTGGCGCGTTTGATCAAAGGTGGGTTGAAGACAAGGATATATATGGTGAATTACGGTGGGTTTGATACGCATTCCGTACAGGTAAACAGTACGGATACTACTACCGGGGCGCATGCCAACCTCCTGAAAAATGTGAGCGATGCCATCAAAACATTCCAGGACGACCTGAAATTTTTAGGTGTGGAAGACAGGGTAGTGGGGATGACCTTTTCGGAATTCGGCCGCCGTATTAAAAGCAATGGCAGTACCGGAACAGATCATGGCGCAGCGGCGCCCCTGTTTGTGTTTGGCAAAAATGTGCTCGGCGGTGTGTTGGGCACCACTCCCAATATCCCTTCTAATGCTACTGTGAACGATAATATTCCTTTTCAATATGATTTCAGAAGCGTATATGCCACTATTCTGTCCAACTGGTTATGTGTAAAGGAACTTGACCTGCAGCAGATCATGCTGAAGAATTTCCAGGTATTGCCATTGGTGAATGCAGGCGGCTGTAAAAAAGCAGTGAACCTCTCGGGTGATATGCTGATCAGTAATTACCCCAACCCATTTGCTACTTCTACTGTGATCACCTTTACTACTGCAGGCGGTCACACGCTTATCCAGATACTGGATACCATGGGCAGGCTGATCGCTAATCTCACGGATAAAGAATATGCCGCCGGTACCTATACCGTGGTTTTCAACGGCGGATCGCTTCCTACGGGTATCTATTATGCCAGGTTACAAAATATGGCCGTGCAGCAGGTGCGTACGATGATTAAAGCCAGGTAAGGATAAATATCCTTTAAGATTTCACATTCACATCAAGAACTATCAGTTGAAAAGAAAAGCCTTGTTCAATTCAATGACTCCAAATAATTATTTTTCACTAATTAATATTTAAGGCATATCTCACCGAATAATAGTCAAAAGAACACTCATGCTATTATAAAGCATTTTGTATACTACAACGTATAATCAGAATGTGATAAACAAAATATTGTCATACCAAGCGCACATTCTTAAACAAATAACCCGCATTAATTAAACCTGTTTATGGATAGCACTTGGTCGTCATCATCTCATTGGGGTACGTTTTGGGGTCAGTTGGAAATCGAATTAATCGGCGGAATCATTAGTGGATTAGTGTTTCTGTTTATTATATTATTTTTCTTTAAGCCAACGATTAGAATATGTAAATTCTTGTGTAAGGTTCAACCCAATGGCCAATCGCATTATTATTCTTTTAAATTTGTTAACATCTCTTTTTTCTCAGCTCATGATATAAAAGTTGAACTTCATATGGTTAGAAAAATCCCAATGGGAGGCGGAACTTTTAATAACACATATAAACAGTTAACATTAGTAAATAGCGACATATCACATATACCTTCTAGAACTTCATTCTGGAATAAACAACTGCATAACCCACATTGTGTGATTGTTAGAAGTGTTGAAGATCTTAACAATATTTTAAGTGATGATTTAAATGCCATTAACCTCAAAGTCAGTCTAAAACATGGGCTTACCGGACTGGCAAAAGTTTTTGAACAGGAATATGCTAATGAAGAGGATATTAAAGTTGGTAAATTTAAGCCTGGTACAAAATTTGGTGTTATCTAAATAAAAGTGTTATTTTATGATAGATATAATTTAAAAATGACTATGAAAAACAAAAATTTTGATATTGAACTTATCTAAGATTATTTTAGATTGAAAAGCGGGTTATCTAAACCCGCTTTTTTTATTACCAAGTGCCTTGTAATAAAAAACGCTTACTTTTGCAACAACGTAACAAAATCCCCTGGCAGCCTCTTCTACCATACAAAAAGTTTTTGCCGGTATTTTGCTGGTGCTGTTTGCATTTGGTATTACGCCCAAGCGGACATTGCATAACCTTGTTGCCAACCATAAAGATGGGAGCACCGGATCACGGGCCCTGGATCTTAGCACAACAGATCTGAGTAAAGCCAGCTTCAATTGTCAATGCGATAACCTGATCAGCGAATCGCCATTTGTGGCAGAGGATTATGCTGCATATACAAACTCACTATTATTTTTTTCTGCTTATATAGACAGCATCGTTCATGCACAGTATTCTGCTGAACTTTTTTCTTCAGGGTTACGTGGCCCTCCTGCCTGTTAACCCACCTCATTCTGTGTATACACTACACAAATCCAGCCTTATTTTCTTACCATGATTAATGATGTATATGCATCGTTAATTCGAATATATTTTTATGAAACTACTTACTTTAAAAAAGGCAGTGTTG
>JBKJPR010000343.1:0-3451 GCA_046594275.1 Sediminibacterium sp. | reverse complement strand
CGCCGACAAATAATAAGGAAATAAGCATGTAGAAAGCCAATGGTTACGATGTTTGGACAGGGGTTCGACTCCCCTCGACTCCACAAGAGGAAACGTTAACAGCGTTTCCTCTTTTTTTGTACTTTACTCTTCTATTTTTTTTGTGAAGAGGGCAGTTGTAAATGGATGATCTGATAGTTTGCAGTTTAATTTTATCTGGTTTAGCTAAAGAGGTGATAGAATCTTTTTTATTGAAAGCGCTAAACCGACTAATTTGTATAAATTTCATTTTGAAATTAAAATGACTAAAGAAAGCCAAATAGAAGAAAACCTGATAGGAAAGTTAACCGATCTCAAATATACCTATCGGCAGGATATTCGCGATCGTGATACACTTGAGGGTAACTTTCGAAAAAAATTTGAAGCACTTAACCGTGTCAACCTAACAGACTCAGAATTCAGCCGCCTGCGCGATGAAATAATCAACGCCGATGTATTTATCGCTTCGAAAAACTTACGCGAACGAAATACATTTCAGCGGGAAGACGGTACCCCATTACAATACACACTGGTAAATATAAAAGACTGGTGCAAGAACGAATTCGAAGTAATCAGTCAATTGCGAATTAATACTGATAACAGTCATCACCGTTATGATGTGATTCTGCTTATTAACGGGGTACCCGTTGTACAAATTGAACTAAAAACATTGGAGGTTAGCCCGCGACGTGCGATGCAGCAAATCGTCGATTATAAAAACGACCCTGGTAATGGTTACGGCAATACATTGTTATGCTTTACGCAGCTTTTTATCGTTAGCAACCGTGCTAATACTTACTACTTTGCCAACAACCGTAATCAACATTTTAGTTTTAATGCTGACGAGCAGTTTTTGCCTATATATCAATTAGCCAGCGAAGACAACAAAAAAATTACCCATCTGGACGATTTCGCTGAAAAGTTTCTCGCCAAATGTACGCTTGGTGAAATGATTAGCCGGTATATGGTGCTTGTTGCCGTTGAGCAGAAATTATTGGTAATGCGCCCGTACCAGATTTATGCAGTAAAAGCAATAGTTGACTGCATTCACCAGAATCGCGGTAATGGTTACATCTGGCATACAACCGGAAGCGGTAAAACACTTACGTCGTTCAAGGCTTCTACTTTGCTAAAAGATAACCCCGATATTGAAAAATGCCTGTTTGTGGTAGACCGTAAAGACCTTGACCGGCAAACGCGTGAAGAGTTCAATAAATTTCAGGAAGGTTGCGTTGAGGAAAACACAAACACAGAGTCTCTTGTCAATCGTATGTTGTCGGAAGATTATGGTGATAAAGTAATTGTTACCACTATCCAAAAACTTGGCCTGGCACTCGACCCTACCCATAAGAAAAACTACAAAGAACGATTACAACCACTAAGCAATAAGCGCGTGGTATTCATATTCGACGAATGTCACCGCTCTCAGTTTGGAGAAAACCATAAAGCCATTAAAGAGTTTTTCCCGAATGCGCAACTTTTCGGATTTACCGGCACACCTATCTTTGATGACAATGCTACTTACAAAAAAATTGACGGCCAGCAAGCATCTTATCAAACCACAGAAGACATTTTCCAAAAACAATTACATGCCTATACCATTACCCACGCCATAGACGACCGTAACGTGTTGCGTTTTCATATCGATTATTTTAAGGCGGAGGGTAAAGCTACCATTGGTGGGAACCTTCACAAGATTGCTGTTGCCGATGCCATACTGGCCAAACATGATGCCGCTACACATTCCCGCCGCTTTAACGCTGTGCTCGCTACGTCCTCTATTAACGATGCCATTGAATACTGCAACTTATTCAAAGAAATACAAGCTGATAAACAGGTAGAAGATGAAAACTTCCAACCGTTACATATAGCCTGCGTTTTTTCTCCACCGGCAGAAGGCAACAAAGATGTACAGCAAATTCAGGAAGACTTACCGCAGGAGAAGGCAGACAACGAAGAGGCTCCCGATGAAAAGAAGGCAGCGCTGAAAGCCATCATTGCAGATTATAACAAACAGTACGGTGCCAATCATACTATTAATGAATTCGACCTGTACTATCAGGATGTGCAACAGCGAATAAAAGATCAGAAATATACCAATGCCGATTACCCACATGCTAACAAGATTGATGTTGTGATTGTAGTGGACATGCTGCTTACAGGGTTTGACTCTAAATACTTAAACACATTATATGTTGATAAAAACCTAAAATACCATGGTTTAATTCAGGCTTTTTCACGCACTAACCGTATTCTTAACGATACGAAACCTTATGGCAATATTCTTGATTTCCGGCAACAGCAAACTGCTGTAGACGAAGCCATTGCCTTGTTCTCGGGCGAAGACGCCAGCCGCGCCAAAGAAATCTGGTTGGTGGACGCCGCACCGGTGGTGATTCATAAATTTGAAAAAGCTATATCAGACCTGGAAAAATTTATGCAATCGCATGGCCTGGCATCTGCGCCGGAGGAAGTAAATAACCTCAAGGGTGATGAAGCACGTGGCGAATTTATTAATCTTTTTAAAGAAGTACAGCGGCTAAAAACCCAACTTGAACAATACACCGACTTAGGCGAAGAAAATAACGCCCAAATAGAAAAAATACTTCCGGAAGACCAGCTGCGTGCATTTCGTGGCGTGTACCTGGATACTGCTAAACGGCTAAAAGCACAGCAGGATAAAGGAGGGGATAGATCAACACCGGTAAATCAATTAGATTTTGAATTTGTGTTGTTTGCCTCGGCTGTTGTAGATTATGATTATATAATGGGTTTGATTGCCAGATACACCCAGAACAAATCATCAAAACAGAAAATGACTCGTGGGCAGTTGGTTAACCTGCTCAGCGCCAGCGCCAATTTGATGGAAGAAAGTGAAGATATTGTAGCCTATATTAACAGTTTAGAACTTGGCAAAAGCTTAACCGAAAAAGAAATACGGGAAGGCTATCTAACTTTTAAAGCTGATAAATTTGCGAATGAACTGGCCGTTACGGCTTCAAAATATGAAATTGACACAACTGCACTGCAAAACTTTGTGGATGGCATTATGAACCGTATGATTTTTGATGGCGAACAATTAAGCGATTTCCTGGCGCCATTAGAACTGGGCTGGAAAGACAGAACCCAAAAGGAATTAGCTTTAATGGAAGACCTGGTACCCTTATTTAAAAAATTGGCCCGGGGGCGTGAAATTTCAGGATTAGCAGCCTATGAGTAAACAGAATATACATAGTACCCAACAAACCTTTAGCGAACTGCTGCAACAGATACGGCAGGCAAGGGTAAAAATATTTACCCAGGTTAATACAGCACTCATTGATTTGTATTGGGCAGTAGGAAAAACAATTAGCATACAAGTGCAAAACGAAGCATGGGGCAAAGGGGTGGTTACTGAATTAGCGAACTTTATTGCTACAAACGACCCCGACAT
>JBKJPR010000037.1:0-5765 GCA_046594275.1 Sediminibacterium sp. | reverse complement strand
ATACATAATCTTGTCGCTGCTCTCTCCAAATATGATTAGTTCTGAATCTTTTCCTTTATTGGTTTTTGGATGTGATGGATCGTGATGGAGTTCAGGGATAACCGGTTTGGGTTTGGGGATCTCAATCTTATCGCCCAGCACATGAAAATCTTTTAACTCTTTCAGGTCAATGGCCTTGGTGGCGATCTTATAATGAAGGTCTAGAGGGGAGGGCAATTTGTAAAACTGTACCAGCTCTTCAATATTATACTGGCTGTAGGCTGCCCCAATGGCGTCAAGCTTGCGTTGTAAGGTGTATTTGCCATCTTCGGCGATTTTTCTTTTATCTTCGCGCAGCGCATCTTTGATCTTGCTTCTGGCTTTGGCCGTAACTACAATATTCAGCCAGTCTTCGGAAGGTTTCTGCTTATTGCTGGTGATAATCTCCACCTGGTCGCCACTACGCAGTTTATGGCTGATGGGTACCAGTTTATGATGTACTTTGGCGCCGATACATTTTGTACCGATAGCAGAGTGGATGGAAAAAGCAAAATCCAGGGCCGTACTACCGGTTGGCAACATTTTTACTTCGCCTTTCGGCGTATACACATAAATCTCTTCGGCAAGAAAAGAGGTTTTGAAATCCTGTAAAAAATCAACACCATCTGTATCCTGCGTACTGAGTACCTCCCGTATCTGCCCGAACCATTTATCAAAACGGTCCTCGTCATTACTTCCTTCTTTGTATTTGAAATGAGCCGCAAGGCCTTTTTCGGCGATCTCATTCATCCGTTTGGTGCGTATCTGTACCTCTACCCATTTACCCTGTGGCCCCATTACGGTTGTGTGGAGGGCCTCGTATCCATTGTTTTTGGGATTGCTCAGCCAGTCTCTCAAACGTTCAGGTGAGGGCGTATACTCATCAGTAATCATGGAATATACTTTCCAGCAATCTTCTTTTTCTTTTTCGGGAGGAGAATCCAGGATCACGCGGATGGCAAAAAGATCATACACCTCTTCAAATGCAACGCCTTTCTTTTTTATTTTGTTCCAGATAGAGTGAATGCTTTTGGGGCGGCCATAGATCTCAAAAATCAGTTCAGCCGCCACCAGTTTTTCTTTGAGGGGGCGGATGAACTCATTAATATAACGCGTCCTTTCCCTCTTGGTCTCGGCCAGTTTTTTAGCGATCTCTTTATAAGCCTCCGGTTCCGTGTATTTCATGGAGAGATCTTCCAGTTCGGTCTTGATATTATATAAACCCATCCTGTGGGCCAGCGGCGCATATACCCAAACCGTTTCGGATGCGATCTTCAACTGCTTTTCGCGCTTCATATGGTCAAGTGTACGCATGTTATGCAAGCGGTCGGCAAGCTTGATGAGTATCACCCTTGGGTCATCGGTGAGCGTGAGTAAAATCTTTTTAAAATTCTCGGCCTGCTGGCTGGTATTGGTATCCATCACATTGGAGATCTTGGTCAGCCCGTCAACGATCTTTGAGATCTCGGTGCCGAACTCCCTTTCCACATCTTCCAGGGTGATGTCGGTGTCTTCCACCGTATCATGTAATAAAGCGCAAATGGTACTTCTTACGCCCAGCCCGATCTCTTCCACGCAGATCATGGCCACTGCTATCGGGTGCAGAATATAAGGTTCGCCACTTTTACGCCGCATGGTTTTATGGGCATCTGCGGCCATTTCAAATGCCATGCGCACCAATTCCTTATCACCTTTTTTCAGTTTGGGCCTGAGGCTTCGCAATAAGGCGCGGTAATGCCTGATGATCTCATTTTTCTCCTGTTCTGCATTGAGATTGTATTTGGGTAAAACAGGTTCAACTATCGTTTCCGGCGCTTGCTCCATAATCAATAGCGAATATACGAAATGTGGATCGTGATTGGTACGGCTGAAAAGCTTGAATAAATGCGGGCATGATTTTTTTGTCAGTTAAAAGCACGGTCTGCCCGATTTGTTGATAGAAAATCCCGGGTCAAATTATTCATTATAAAAAACAATAAAAATGTTAGAAGAATTAATGAACAGGGTTCGCCAGTTTGGCCAATCTTCTGTAGTCGAAAATCCAGCAGTACCTAATGAACACAATGAGGATGTTATGAGGGAGGCCGGATCTTCCATTTTTTCAGGTTTGAAGGGACTGGCTGATAACGGTGATACGGATGGTATTTCGGGTTTACTGGAAGGGGAGCAAAACCATCCGGCCATGGCAAAGGTGGAGAATAATTTTGCGGATAATATTATACAAAAATTCGGGATTAATGGGAATGTGGCAAAAAGCCTTGCGGCCGGCCTGATTCCCGCAGTGTTAGCATCTTTATTAAAAAGAGGCGGTTCAGGCAACAATGGCGGACTCAGTTTACAATCCATACTTTCCTCCATAACCGGCGGTGATAATGTTAATCAGAATGGTATGCTCAGCAACCTGGGCGCTAAGTTGGGTTTAGACAAGGATGGAGACGGGGATGTTGACCTTAAGGATATTAGCGGCCTGGTTCGGTAGTGCATAATAAATCGCCTTCGGTAACTATAATAAATTAAACTAAAAAACAAAATTATGAGCATTAAAAAAATCATTGGCAGCATTGCAGTAGTTTTTACCCTATTTGTGGTGTCATGCCAACCCAAGGATTCAGAAATCAACATTCATGTAACTGAAAACATCCAGTCTGCAACACCAGGCGTGAATGCGGATGTTAAAGATGGCGTAGCAACCTTAAACGGTCAGGTAAAAGACGAAGCCAGCCGTAGGGCAGCGGAAGATGCTGCTAAAAAAACAAAAGGGGTAAAAAGCGTGGTTAATAATATCACCATCGAGCTTCCACCTGCACCCACAGTAACTATATCAGTTGATGAGGCACTTCAACAGGGTGTAACCGACGTTATAAAAGATTTTCCGGGTGTGACTGTTACCGTAAACGAGGGGGAGTTCATTGTTAATGGTCAATTGGCTGCAGAAAAATGGAAGCGTCTTAAAATGGCTTTAGATGGATTGAATCCTAAAAAAGTAAACACGGTGTCTTTAAAAATTAAGTAATCTCAAATTAATATATATGGCATTGCAGGAAAAATATCAGGAACTGATTACAGCCGCCGAATCAGGCGTACCCGGATTGCAGGTAAACGAGCAGGGGGGTGTATTGTATATCAAGGGACAGGCCCCCAGCGGGGCTGTCAAGGACAGGTTGTGGGACATTTATGGCAAAATAGATCCCAATTACCTTGCCGGGGATGTAGTAATGGATGTAGATGTAGCCAACCTGGTGGCAGGTTCCAAAGTCAAAGTAACTACGGAATCATCAAACCTTAACCTCCGTAAAGGACCGGGTACCGATCAACCTGTTGTTGGCAAGGCTGCTCATGGCGAAATTATAACCCTGATCAGTAAAACAAATGATCAATGGTGGCTGGTTCGGACTGATGCGGGCGAAGAAGGCTATTCATATGCTCAATATCTCAGCCCTTTATCATGATGGGAATGGTGAGTGGTCAGTGGTCAGTGGTGAGTAGAAAATCGTCAGTCGTGAAACGTGAGTCGTCAGTAGGTATAAACTTTTTAAAAGAATACAGTAATACCGGTGGAGCATTTGCCCACTCACTACTCACCACTGCCCACTCACATCTCACGATTTTCCATAATCGGCAAATAGCCTGGCAGGAGAGTTCTTACCTTTGCCCACTACCATGAGTGAAGCGCCCAAAAAGAAAGTATTCGATGTTTCGTTGTTAGGAAGGGTTTTCCGGTTTGTAAAGCCGTACCGTTCATTTTTTTACATCAGCCTTATCCTGGCTATGGTGATGGCTATTTTTGCGCCTGTCAGGCCCTATCTGATCCAATTAACAATCGATAAAGCTACAGGAAAAAGTATCCATATCCCCGGGTGGCTAGAAGCGCTACTCTTCAAAACCGACCTGTCGGATGCTACTAAATTCATTATTGCCGTCAGCATTTTCCAGTTGATATTTTTGTTTGTTGAAACCACTATTCGGTTCCTGTTTACTTTTATCACTGCCTGGATGGGACAAAGCGTGGTAAAGGATTTGCGTATTGCAGTATACAAGAAAATACTTGGCCTGAACCTTCGCCAGTTTGATAAAACGCCCATCGGAACACTTACCACGAGAACCATAAATGATATAGAAAGCATCAATGATATTTTTTCTGACGGGCTGATACCGATCATCGCCGACCTGCTTACAATTATTATTACATTAGGTACTATGTTCTGGATAGACTGGCGGCTGACGCTGATAAGCCTGGTGCCGTTTCCGTTGATGATTCTGGCTACCTATTATTTTAAAGAGAGCGTGAATAAAAGTTTTATACGGGTACGAAATGCGGTGGCTGCGTTGAATGCATTTGTACAGGAACATATTACCGGGATGCAGGTGGTACAGGCATTTGCGGCAGAAGACAGGGAATTCACGAAGTTTCAGAAGATCAATTCGGAACACAGGAATGCCAATATCAAAGCCATTTTTGCTTATTCCATTTTCTTCCCGGTAGTGGAAGTGGTATTGGCCATCAGCACCGGCTTATTGGTATGGTGGATTGCCGGCCGCTCGCTGGATGCTGGCCTGCTCGTAGCATTTATTTTATACCTCAACCAGATCTTCCGCCCACTGCGCGTAATCGCGGATAAGTTCAATGTATTGCAGATGGGGATGATCGCGGCAGAACGTGTGTTTAAGGTGCTTGACAACGATGATTTTGTGGCCTCATCGCCCCATGGAAAATATGAACCTGTGGCTGTGGAGGGCCAGATCGAATTCAAACAGGTATCATTCGCCTATACAGAGCCAAACTATGTGTTGAAGAATATCAACTTTCACGTGCGGGCGGGTGAAACAGTGGCGCTGGTAGGGCATACCGGGAGTGGTAAAACTTCTATCATCAGCCTTTTAAACAGGCTGTACCATATCCAGAAAGGCGAGATACGTGTAGATGATATAAATATTGAAGACTATGACCTGGACACACTACGAAAAAGTATTGGAGTAGTACTCCAGGATGTTTTTCTTTTTTCGGGTTCGGTAATGGATAATATCACACTCCGCAATCCCGAGATCAGCCGTGAACAGGTAATCGCCGCAGCTAAAATGATTGGCGTAGATGAATTTATCATGCAACTGCCCGGCGGTTACGATTATAACGTGATGGAAAGAGGCAGTACCCTGAGCCTGGGGCAGCGCCAGTTGCTTTCGTTTATCCGGGCCCTGTTATATAATCCTTCCATATTGATCCTGGATGAAGCTACTTCCTCTGTAGATACTGAAAGTGAGATGCTGATAGAGAAAGCCATTGAAACGATGATCTCCGGCAGGACCTCTATCGTGATCGCACACCGGCTATCTACCATACGTAAAGCCACAAAAATCATTGTGTTAGATAGGGGAGAAGTGAAAGAAATGGGTACCCATGAAGAGTTGTTGAAATTGGGCGGATTTTATGCTAAATTGCATGAGATGCAGTTCGAGAAAAAGAAGGCTGTATTGGCGTAAATTGATCCTAATGCCGAAGACAGAAAAACACATAGAACAGCTAAACATGGTGGAGGAAAGTCCATTAGAATATGGATTTGTGTCAAAGTCAGAAGAAGAAAGGCTCAAAGAAGATGTTTTCCGATCCGATATGGAAAAATTACGGTTATTTACCCGCATGCTTCGCAGGAATGCCTCTCTCAAAAGGGCAATCATTACACATACTAAGTAATCAAAATAATATGGATGTTTTGGATGAAGAGTTTATACGCTTCTGGCGTATACTGAAT
>JBKJPR010000002.1:0-5265 GCA_046594275.1 Sediminibacterium sp. | reverse complement strand
AAATTCTTTTTCACTTTGTATTTTATTTCATCCATCGGCACAGCATGGCCCAGCTCTTTCTGGAGCGAAGTAACCTGTTTATTCTGTATACCGCAGGGAACAATATGATCAAAATACAGGAGGTCCGTATTTACATTAAAAGCAAACCCATGCATGGTTATCCATCGGCTGCATTTGATACCCATGGCACAGATTTTACGTTCATTTCCCGGGATACCCGGATCCAGCCATACTCCTGTTTCGCCAGGGCTCCTGACTCCCTGTAACCCGTATTCTGCCATGGTAAGGATAATCACTTCTTCCAAATTCCGCAGGTACCAGCCCAGGTCAGTTTTGAGTTTTTCAAGATCTAGAATGGGGTAACCCACCAGTTGCTCTGGCCCGTGGAAGGTGATATCACCACCACGGTTGATATGATAATATTCTATTCCTTTTTCATTTCTTTCTGCTTCCTCTATCAACAAATGATCGCCTTTGCCGTTTTTGCCAAGGGTATAAACGGGATCGTGTTCAACAAACAGCAAATGATGCGTAGTAGGTAAATCAGTAAGAGATGAAGAAGTGGGTTCCGCAAACCGGAATGCAGATTTAATACCCGTATTTTTTTTTAATAAGGTTTCCTGGTAATCCCATACCTCCTTGTAACGCCTCCGTCCAAGGTCCTCGAATATTATTTCCTGTTGCATAATGCAAAAATAAGGAACAGTTTGTGGTTTGGAGTCTGTAACCTGTACTCGCTTGAAGTTCACAAAAAAGGAACTCAGACTGCAAACTACAAACTACAGACCAATGTTCTATTTTTGCCGGATGCAGGATGATATTGACAACCTGGCCGAAGAAGCCTCTGAAACGCTATACCACCGTAAAACCTTTACCATAGATAAGGGCCAGGAGCCTTTGCGCATAGACAAATGGATACAGACGCATGTGGAGGGAGCTACCCGTAATAAAGTGCAGCAGGGCATAGAAGCAGGGTTTGTAACGGTGAATGGGAAGATCGTTAAGAATAACTATAAGATCAAACCGGGCGATGAGATCATATCTATGAGTTTGATTAATCCTGAACATACGATACTGAAACGCGAAAATATCCCCCTGAATATTGTGTTTGAAGATGAGGCGATTATGGTTATCAATAAACCACCCAATATGGTGGTGCATCCCGGGGTAGGTAATTATAGCGGCACTTTACTGAATGGCATAGCTTACTACCTGGAACAACAGCATCCTAATATAGATGAAGAAATTTTACCCAGGTTTGGACTGGTACACCGCATTGATAAGAATACCACGGGACTGATCGTATTGGCCAAAACACCCGATGCAGCCGCACACCTGGCCAAACAATTCTTTAACCATACCGTAAAACGCAGGTACGCGGCCCTGGTATGGGGCGATTTGGAACAGGATGAAGGCACTATCACCGGTCATATTGCACGGCACCAGCATCACCGAAAAATGTTTGATGTATACCCCGAAGGTGAAACGGGAAAGCATGCCATTACGCATTATAAAGTACTGGAACGTTTTAATTATGTTACACTGGTAGAATGTGTGCTGGAAACAGGCCGTACGCACCAGATACGGGTTCACATGAAACATATTGGCCATACCCTGTTCAATGATTGGGAATATGGGGGTGACAAAATTCTGAAAGGAACCATCTATACCAAATACAAACAGTTTGTAGACAACTGTTTTGAAATTTGTCCCCGATGCGCCCTCCATGCCCGCACCCTCGGCTTTATCCACCCGGCTACCAAACAGGAAGTAGTATTTGAATCGGCCCTGCCCGATGATATGCAGGGAGTGATTGATAAATGGCGGATGTATATTAGTAACAGAAAGGTGAGTGGTGAGTAGTGAGTGGTCAATGGTCAATGGTCAATGGTCAATGGTCAATGGTCAATATTAGATCAACCTGTTTAGCGCGTTTCTATTGCCTATTCACCATTGACCATTCACCACTATATTTGCCTATAAATTTAAAATATGTCAACTGAAATTCGAAATAACTGGAGCCTCGAAGAGATCAAACATATTTATGACAAGCCTTTACTGGAGCTGGTTTTTACTGCCGCATCCCTGCATCATACATACAATGATACGGCCGAGGTTCAGGTATGCACTTTGTTAAGTATTAAAACCGGTGGTTGCAGTGAAGACTGTGCCTACTGCCCTCAGGCTGCACGTTACAATACGGGTGTGGAGGTACAGGCTTTGATGAAGAAGGAAGAGGTTCTTTCCTATGCGCAAAAAGCCAAAGATGCCGGCAGTACGCGTTTTTGTATGGGCGCTGCCTGGAGAGAAGTAAGGGATAACCGCGATTTTGACCGGGTACTGGATATGGTGAAAGGGGTAAATGAAATGGGAATGGAAGTATGCTGCACCCTGGGCATGTTAACCGAATACCAGGCGAAGAAGTTGGCTGAAGCCGGATTGTATGCATATAACCATAACCTGGATACCAGTAAAGAACATTACAGTGAGATCATTACCACACGCACATATGATGATCGTTTACAAACCCTCGAGCATGTGCGCAAAGCCGGCGTAACGGTTTGCTGTGGAGGTATTATCGGGTTAGGCGAAACACATGACGACAGGATAAAAATGCTGCACACACTGGCTACCCTGCCTGAGCATCCCGAAAGTGTACCCATTAATGCATTGGTACCCATTGCGGGAACCCCCTTGGAAAATAACGCAAAAGTGGATATCTGGGATATGGTCCGTATGATAGCCACTGCGAGGGTATTGATGCCTGAAACCATGGTACGACTCAGCGCGGGCCGGGCCGATATGAGCATTGCAGAACAGGCACTGTGTTTTATGGCTGGGGCCAACTCCATTTTTGCGGGTGATAAATTACTCACCACCCCCAACCCGGGTTTCGATGAAGACCGTGCCATGTTCCAATTACTGGGACTGAAACCACGAACTGCTTTTAAGGAAGACAAACAGCGCTTGTATGAGCTGGCAGAATTGTAAAACATAACCGGTACACTGATTTTATCGGCCTTTTTTATTGGGTTGGCACGGGTTTGGGTTCAGTTGTTCTTGTAAAAATTCTTTTTTGCTTGTGAAGGTTAAGACTCATACTAAGTTTTTTCATGAGTACCGTGTATCTGTTGCATGGACTGACTATACTTATTAGTAACAGTATCTATATTTTCCGTTGTCAGATCCGGGTCAGCTAACACTTCTATCTTTTTTTTATTAAATGCCTCCAGGTCCCTGAGACTGCGGCTTGTGATTAATCCTTTGTTAAAAACCACTTCCTTATCCTGCCAGATAGCGCCTGCATTTTCCATGTCCGTTTGTAAGGAGGCATAGGATGTCATTTTGATATTCCTTAATCGCCCCGTTTCGATCAATAATTGAGGGCCATGGCAAATAGCAGCAACAGGTTTATCGTTCTCCAGGAACTTACCGGCAAAAGCAACTGCTTTTTTATGGTCCGCAGTTGGCCAGGATTTAATACGCCACCCGACAATATGAGTGCATCATAATTTTATTGCCTGGCTTCGTCAATAGATACATCAACTGGCAGTGCAATACTCCAATGATAATGCTTTCATGCTTTTACTTTTTTTTTGTTGGGTAACAATCTATACCAACGCTCCTGCTTCTTACAGGGCCTTCTTAGGGCTGGTTAATTCTTCTTCTTCAAAACCATCATTAGTGAGGATGGCAATTTTTTTCCATGAATACTTTTAGATTATTTTTTTTAATGTAACGGGGCCAAGTATATAATCAAAAAAACATACCAATACTAGTCCAACACCAGGCAGTTCTTGCAGTATATACTCCACGATTGAAACAATTGCAAGCATACCAGAAATAAAAGCAGGACATGAGATCATGCCCTGCTTTTAGATATAAAAGAACGCAGGCCTACCTGTAAATATTCTCTCCACTGTTATTTCTCCAGTCATCACTTATATATTCAGCCTCTTCATCTGTACGGGGCTTTACGCCCATTACTATATGGCCATCTTTAATGCCTTTTTCATACACTTCTGCATGTTCCTTAGGGATACCGGAACCGATCAGCGCACCGATCAAACCACCGGTAATTCCACCTGCTCCTGCACCGGCGAGGCCTGCAGCAATAGGGCCGGCAATTACCAGTCCAAGACCAGGTATGATCAGGTTAGTACCAATGGCCGCAATTATACCTGCTACGGCTCCTACTGTTCCACCAATGGCAGAACCTGTTCCAGCGCCTTCCATGGCTTTACTGCCTAAGTCTGAATCATCATCCTCCGCAAAATATCTTTTACGGGTATCATCAGACATCATAACATTGATCTCGTCTTTTGTGTAACCTTTTTCTTCTAGCGCGTCATAAGCTCTTTCCGCACTTTCCCGATCGCGGAACATGCCTGTGACCATTCTTTTTTCATTGTTGTTTTCCATAAATTATTATTTTAATTGATTAAAATGCAGTACTGAAAAAATATCATTCCGCCCGTTACTCAATCATATAGTCATTGTATGATAAGAAACCGTGGAAAATTGTTCTCTGTTATTCAACAAAATGTAGAAAAGGAGTGACAGCAAATTTGAAGGGAAGTGAATAAACAAAAACTTAAAAGATCACTTACATGTGATTGCACCACTCTGGCCATCCTACTTATTGAAGGAGCCAGCAATGATTCAGGGAATGATAATAAGAAGAAATGGATTCATGGATAATCCTATATCTAATCCTAATTCCACAGACACTTCACGCGCAATAGATTAAAGACCCGCTTAAGCAGATAGTTTTCATAAACGAAATTAAACTGCCCGGTACAAGCGGGAAAAAGACTTCAAAGAGGTGAAATATGCTATTAAATTATGCCAATCAGGGGTTTAATAGTTGATTATTTTTTGTCAGGATTTACACTGATAAAATCTATACACTGATCCCCGCCTGAACGGACGGCAGGTGAGGCGAAATTAGTCGTACGAAATAGTAGCATTCTCAAATGCTGTTTCAATAGTAGAAGGACAGAAGAAAAAGAGGTGAAAGAGCTTCTTTTTTTTCTTCTTTTCTCTTGTCCTTCTCTTTTTGAAACCTTACACGCGCTCAGATGATGCTAGAGGGATGGTTTAACCCCTGATTCTAATAAATTATAATATTTTGTAATATATCAGGACTTTCCCTGATTTCCGCATTTCTCAAAGTGGGTAATTTATTCAACACCCCATTTTCCATGCATTCTGTGCGTCTGCAATAGCGCGTGGAACGATTTTTTTTACAGTTCTTAACAAAAA
>JBKJPR010000514.1:0-8800 GCA_046594275.1 Sediminibacterium sp. | reverse complement strand
TGTAGAATAATGAAATTTTATTCTGGTCGTTTAATTTATAAGCCACCCTTACATTAGGAAAAGGCTGGGTATAATTATAACCATCACTTTTATAAGTATTGTGGTTTGGGTTTACTTGGTATTGTAAATCCACATACTCAACCCTTAATCCAATTTCAGCTTCTATCTTTTTGCTTTCATAAACATAGTTGCCATACACTGCTGGAATAATTTCTGTATACGTTGCTGCGCCACCAGCATTAATATCTAAAGGAGACTGTAACCCCGGCTTAAATTGCATATTGGTGGGAATATCCCGGTACCGAAATTTTAATCCACCTTCAATTCGTCCATATCTTAAAGGTTTTACATAGTCAAAATTAAAATCGGAAACGTGTTCATCTGACAATAACTTAAAAGAATCTAATCCTGTATATGTTGGCAAAATATTTGTAAAATTATATTTTTCGTCTTCTCTGTGAAAAGTATAATTGAAACCGATGTTTAGTAAATGCCCTGCCTGTTTAAATTTATGCTGATAAGCTACTGATGCAACAGCAGTGGTTTTCAACTCATCTTCTAAAAATTGCCAAAGGCGTACTCTGTTAGAAATATCTTTATTAAAAAAAGGCTGATCGCCACGGTCGATTATTTTTTCAATGCCAAACAAACCTGAAACAGTTAGCATATCCTGACTATTGATGTTCAAGTCAATTCCGGTTTTTGTAGTAACAAAATGTGTATTCCTGTTTCTTTTTGTTTGCTGGTTGATCATTATACCATTATCAAAACTTCTGGTTACAAATTCATTTTTATTGAGTGTCTCTGTATATAACCAATCTGCCTGTAAAAAGGCATTCACTTTGTTTTTTCGATAGTTAATGGAAAGTGAAGGATTGATTTTTGGCGTTGTTTGATATTGTGGACGGATGGTTGGCAGATTTTCTTTTTTCTGCCACAACGCCCCTACACCTGTAGTGAATCCAACTTTGCCATTAAAACCCTGCTGCCTATTTTTTTTGAAGATAATGTTAACGATACCTGCATTGCCATTTGCATCATATTTTGCAGATGGGTTGTTAATAATTTCTATTCTCTCAATAGCTGATGCAGGAATATTATCTAATCCTGACTGGCTACCAAAGCCTGTTAGTGCAGTTTGTTTACCATCAATTAAAATGGCTACTTTATCGCTGCCCCTCAATTCCACTTTTCCATCCTGGCTTGTGGTAACACCTGGTAAATTTTTTAAAGCCTGTAAAACAGAGCCGCCACTCTGGCTTATGTTTGCGGCAACAGAATAAGTTTTTTTATCCATTTTATTGCTCACATCATCTTGCTTTGAGGCAACTACAACTTCCTGAAGCAGTTTTGCATCTTGCTGTAATTCTATTGTACCAAGGTCTAAGAATTCACTTAATGAGCCTATTAAGACTGGTTGTGATATCAATACAAACCCGATGTAAGAGCATTGCAAAATATAGCTACCTGATTTTATATTTGCCAATGTAAATCTTCCTTCTTCATTGCTTACTGTCCCTATAACAAAAGCACTATCTTTTTCAGTTTTCAAAACTATATTTACAAAAGGCAAAGCGGTTTTAGCCGCTTTGTCTTTGATTAAGCCTGATACTGAAACTGATGAAGTTTGAGCTTGCAACATTGAAACTATAAATACAACTAATGAAAATACTAAACTAATTTTTATCCGCATTCCTTTACTCATTTAAATTATCCTTTTAATTCTTTTTCTAAATTTTCCGTTAATGTAAAGAATAAATCTTTTTTTAACTTCAACTTCGCAAGTTACAATGACTTTTGCATCGGTAATTTATTCTCCGCTCAGTGTCCTTTGAAAATTCCCACCAACTGTCACCCCAGAGGTCTTTGCGACTAAGGAACAGGATTCATTACCTGCAACCAAAATAGTAAATAACAATTTGAAGTTACTCATAATTTTCCACCTGCCTGTTTGCGAGAACTGCAGTCCCCTCCGGGAGACTTTTGCGGGGACCAGTTTTTATTGGAGTGTTTTAAAGTACATTGTGCGGGAAAGAAAAACAGCATTATTATGATTGATGAAATCTTCTCTGCGTCATTGCGTCTCCACGGTAATAAATCACCGGGGATGAATTCTGGCAGAAAAAAAGGCTCACAGAATTACCTGGGAGCCTTAGAATTCTTCACCATATAATACATTAATCTTCCGCAGCCACCACACCTTTGAAATAGCCGACTGATTCAGCGATACCAGGTAACGGATCCGACATATCTTTTTCAAACTCTATGCTGCATATCCCCTTATATTTAATTTTTCGCAATGATTCAACCACGGCAGGAAAATCGATCACTCCCCTTCCCATCTCAATAGCCTTGCCCTCTTTTGCCGCAATATTTACATCTTTGAGGTGGAGATCGAATAACCTGTCTTTAAAATCCCTTATTGCTTTTTCCGGTGCAGAGCCTGCTCGCACGGCATGGCCAATATCTATGCACATACCCATTCTGGCATCCATATTTTTAATCCTGTCATATACATCTTTCGGTGCAGGATACAATGCATCTTCCGGGCCATGATTATGGATGGCAAGTCTGATATCATAGGCTTTTACCTGTGCCTCGGAATAATCTATCAGTTCATAATTGGGGACGCCTACAATCATGTTCACCCCCACTTTACGTGCATACTGGAAAGCCAGGTCAACCACTTCCTTCGTTTTCATATAGATAACCCCTACCGTATACACATTGATACCCGCGTCTTTGAATTTTGCCATCGCGGTTCTTATTCTCTCATCACTGCTGTTCAATGGCAGGTGAATATCTTTTACGGAAAGATTTTGCACCCCTACTCTTTTCATCATCGTGATAGATTGATCAAGATCAAATTTGGCAAAGGTGTACCCGGCAAGCCCGATGTGTAATGGCGAAGCTTCTTTTGTAATTATAGGTTCTTTTTTTTCCGATTCTGATCTGCCTAAAAAAGGTAGCACAGTTGAACCGGCTAAACTCAAAGCAGTTTTCTGAATAAAATTTCTACGGGATGACATGGTTTGGGGTTTAGTGTTGAAGGTTAATATTGTTAGATGACTCAATGGTTCAATCGCTTAATTGTTTAATTGTTTTTTAAAATAATTTTCATAATGAAAGGTATCAAACCCCAGAGCAAGCCCTGGTGAATTCCTTGTATTAAACTATTAACAATTAAGTAAAAGTTATAAAATAACTGCATCGGATCACGTGTGGACGGGCGGATTTCCCAATTCCAAATTCCATATTCCAAATTGGACCAACTTATTTGAAACCTTTACCATTATACTTTAGGCTCCCACCCACCTTCATATTTCCTTCCCCACAACTCCATCGCCTGTTTGTCATTTTTTATATGCCCATTCAACTGGTCAATATGCAGGGTACGATCCATACGCTGGGCAATATTTCCCAACTGTACCCAGAGCGTACTTTTGTAGCCTATCTCCACATCACAATTCGGACGCTTGCTTAAACGGATACTTTCGAGAAAGTTCGCAATATGAACACTATCGAGACCTTCGTTCGGACTGGCAGTGTTCCGCCCATCTATTACCGCATTGGATTTGATCTCTTTCAGTATATTTCCTTTCTCATCATAAATAGTATAGCCGTTATGCCCGGTAAGCATGGCGCCATTCTCACCATAAAACATAACACCCCGGTCGGCTCCCTGCACTTTCACAGAACTGCAACTGCGGCCCTCCCAGATCATGGTTGCATCCGGACAATTGAAAGTAATAAGTTGTGTATCCGGTGTTTGCCAGTCGTCTTTAAAATAATACCTCCCGCCGGTAGAACTTACGCTGAGCGGGTAATCAAGGCCCAGTCCCCAACGGGCCACATCCACTTCATGCGTACCATTATTCAATGCCTCTCCTGTTCCCCAATGCCAGAACCAATGCCAGTTATAATGGATCAGGTTATCCTGATAAGGCATGCGGGGCGCCGGTCCCTGCCAGAGATCATAATCAAGTCCGGAAGGAACCGGTGCAGTTTTCCCAATGCCTATGGATTTACGTGAATTGGTATACCAGCATTTGGCCAGGTGTACCTTACCTATTACGCCGCCTTGTAAGGCGTTTATGCCTTCAGTGAGCAAGGCCCATGACCTGCGTTGGGCGCCCATCTGTACCACTTTATCGTATTTCCTGGCAGCAGCAATTGCCAGTTCCCCTTCACGTGGATTATGGGACAAAGGTTTTTCAACATACACATGTTTCCCGGCAGCGCAGCAGATGATGGCTGCGGGTGCATGCCAATGATCAGGCGTAGCGATATATACAGCATCGAGGTCTTTATCTAAAAGTATTTTCCGGAAATCATTCTCGCCTTTTGGGGCGTCCTTACCGGTCTTCTGCACTGCAGCAATGCCTTTAGTTCTTGCTTTTTCATCCACATCACACACATAGATCACTTCTGTATTGGGCTGTTTGGCAAAAATGGGAGCCATAGCAGCGCCCCGTCCATTTACACCTATCATAGCCATGCGGATGCGGTCATTGGCGCCAATGATTTTTCGATAACTTTTGGAACTGAACCCCATACCCACTCCACCGATAGCTGCGACGGCAGAACCCTGGGCGAGGTTTTTCAGAAAGGACCTTCTTGATTTTTTCATGTATTTGTTTTCTATATGGTGAGCAAAAACGCAATCATTAACCAGTTTACTGCATTTACTGTGAATTTTACTTTTTTTCTTCAGCAAATAATGAACCCAACCCTATAAATTTACGAAAACGATGTAGTACATTTCGGTTCAAAATATCCAAAACCTGTAAATATTTGCATATCTTATTTCTTCTGAAATGGCAGATAAAATAGTACGTATTCAAACACATCCAATGGCACAATCCAGCAATTATACCTATCCCATCCGCTGGGGCATCATCGGATGTGGTGATGTTACAGAAGTGAAAAGCGGCCCTGCTTTTAACAAGATCCCCGGGTCTTCATTAGTGGCCGTGATGAGGCGGGATGCAGCCAAAGCAAAAGATTATGCCCTACGCCACCAGGTACCCAAATGGTATGATGATGCGGCTCAATTGATCAACGATCCTGATATCAATGCAGTGTATGTAGCTACTCCCCCCGGGTTTCATGAGGAATACACGCTTGCCGCACTGTCTGCGGGCAAACCGGTATACGTGGAAAAACCAATGGCCATCCATACCGAATCCTGTTTGCGTATGATGGCGGCTGCGGAAGCTACGAATGTAAAATTATGCGTGGCCCATTACCGGAGAGCCTTGCCAAAATTCCTGCACATTAAAGAACTGCTATCAGAAAAAAAGATAGGCGATATCCGCACTGTAAGAATAAGTATGCTGCAGACAGACAAATCCGCCCTTATAGCAGACACAGAAATCAACTGGCGGGTTGATCCTTCGCTGGCCGGCGCTGGTTTATTTTATGACCTGGCACCGCACCAACTGGACCTGGTTCTGTATTTTTTCGGGAATCCACTCGAAGCCTATGGGATGGGCGCTAACCAGGCAGGATTGTATAAGGCCGAAGATGTTGTGGCCGGTGTGATGCGTTTGCCGGGAGATATCCTTTTTTCAGGCCAATGGTGTTATACCGTGGATGAGGGAATACAGGAAGATATATTTGAAATCACAGGTTCTGCGGGTAAAATATCTTTTCCGGTATTCGGGAACGAGGTAACTATACAAACCGGCGACGAAAAAAATATACTTCAATTTGACCCACCACAACATATCCAGCAGCCCATGATCGAAAAAGTGGTGGCGTATTTTGCAGGTACTGGACCTAACCCTTGTTCAGCGGCAGATGCGATCGGGTCGATGAAGGTGATGGAAAAATTTGCTTATGGAACCAACGCACCCTAAAAAATTTAGACCAATTCATGAATCACTTTGTGAAACTTTGTGCTTTTGGGCATTTGTGGTTCAAAATTTTGAACCACAAAGCCATTAAGCACAAAGAATCACGAAGAAAAATAATAAAAATTTATACTTTTTCCAACCTTTAATTCGCATACATAACTAATTACTATGAAACCTTTGGAAAGAAGAAAGTTTTTGCGCTCCCTGGTAACAGCTTCTGCAGTAACCGGGATGGGCAATTTTTCATTGACAGCGGCGCAGACCGTGGAGACTTTGGATAACCATCCCCACAACCGTTTTAAAATAAGCCTGAATGCGTACTCTTTCAACGAACCGTTACGAAGCGGCCGCACTTCGCTGGATGCAGTACTTGATTTCTGTGCAAAAGAAGGTTTTGATGCGGTGGATATTACCGGCTACTATTTACCGGGCTACCCGGAATTGCCCACTGATGATTATATCTATCATCTGAAAAGAAAAGCCCATAAGCTGGGACTCGAGATCAGCGGCACAGGAATCCGCACCGAATTTGCGCTCCCCGATAAGTCAAAAAGAGCGGAAGAAGTGGCATTCGTAAAAAAATGGATTGAAGTGGCTGCCAAATTGAGCGCTCCTGTGATCAGGATATTTACTGGGAAGGCTATACCGGAAAATCATAGCTGGCAGGAAGTGGCCGAATGGATAATCCAAGACATCAAAGCCTGTGTTGACCACGGCAAACAACACGGCGTGATAGTAGCCGTTCAGAACCACAATGATTTTATCAAAACAGCCGAGCAGATGATACAGATTATTAAAGAGGTAAATAGCGAATGGTTCGGACTGATTTTAGATACAGGAAGCTTTATAACCTTAGAGCCTTACAGCGAGATCCAAAAAACTGCTGAATATGCAGTAAACTGGCAAGTAAAAGAAAAACTGAATTATAACGGCAAAACGGAAATGATTGACCTTGAAAAATTATTTCATATTATTAAAGCATCGCCTTATAGGGGATATTTACCGATTGAAACATTAAGTGCGGGAGATCCATTTGTGATTGTTCCCCAATTCCTGAAGCAGGTACGTAACGCTCTCAACAAGGTTATGGAGAGTTAACATTTTCTTTACAATTGCCATGCCAATCCATGCTTAGCCATTAATGCAGGGCAGATAACTTGTAGAAAAAATGCTACAATTAGGCAGAAGGGTCCCCTTTGGGAAAAGGTGGCTGTGACAGGTTTCTTCTGGATTCTATTTCAAGCTGTATAGCTTCCAACTGGTTTTTAATCCTTCTAGAATTAGGATCAACCCTGCGCCCTATATATAAAAGATTAGCCAACTCAGTAAGCTTATCGAGCAGATCCTGTTTTTTAAAATTGGTGAATTTCTTGTTCATAATCACGTTATCTAAACAATTAAAATAAGAGATAGTCAAAAAACTATACCAACAAACTATATATGGGAATCCAGGACTTACATGCATGTTTATAGCCATTAATATATGGCCAAAAGGCCACTTTGTAGTGCTAACTTTACAATTTATAACTATATCTCCTACCTGATATTAACAGAAACTGCTATTTTTTTCTGCTCAAATTAGAGGTTTCTTTGTTCTATCAGGTTCAGCAAGATAAGAGCGATCTTATCAGCAGAACTTAGGTCCAAATATCCTTTTGTAAAGATCCTTTGAAAGATCAGTCAGCTCCTAATCCAAGCGTAAACTGATTAACATCCATGAAAAACCCGTAGCTAACCACTACACGAGCTTTGTAGGCAGAATTACTCCTACAAAGCTTTTTTTATGCTCTTGCTGACCGACTGGCAGGTGTTAAAAACATAGGGAGATCAAGGTCACATAACTTTATAACTTTATAACTTTATATGCGCTTTTCTTACCTATCTCCCTACTATATAACTTCTTTGTGGACTCTATGAACCTCCCTGTCGCTGTGACGCTGTGGTTATTTTTTTGAACCCAAAGCAAAGCGAACCAGAGAAGAAGAAATAATATCGCTTCTTCCCTAAGTTATTTAACGAAACCTAACTCCTTATCGGTGTAATATGTGTTAATATTTTTTTGGGGGTACCAGCCTGGCTATTCGGGGAAATACTCTTTCATCGCCTTATTCAGTTTCAACTCTTCCAGGTTCTCAATACTCAAAGGTTTACTGATGAACTGGACCACCACCGGGTATTGTTTGGCCAGTGCAAAATCTTCAGGGTCGATGGTGGAGGACAGGATAACGATCCGGGTATTAGATAGTTTTGTTTCGTAGAGAGGAACATAGGCCTGCAGAAATTCCCAACCGTTCATGACAGGCATATTAATATCCAGTAAAATCAATTCAGGAGCATTCCCGATGGGGTCAGGATCTTTTGCAAATAAATCATCGAAATATTCCAATGCATCGCTTCCATCAATAGCAGTTTCTACTTCCGTTGCAAATCCTGTCCTTTTCAGCAAAAGCTGAGAAATGGTAAGAGAAATGCTATCATCATCCACGCAAAGTACTTTTTTGATCATCAGATTTTATTTCGGGGGGTTAATCAGATGCTTAAACGTAACCTGTCTTTTTATGTTGTACTTCATACACATAAATTTCTATTTCTATTTCCTACAGCATGAATTTACTCTTTTCCTACAGCATGAATTTACTCTTTTTTAGGGATACATTGCAAATATCCGTTACATGTTTAAAGAAAGGCTATAATATTGCCTTTTTTATTAAAAACACATTAAAAATTAGACTGAATACATGAACTTGTCGGTCAAGTTTCTGGATTTACGGGTCAGGTGCCGCTAATTTTCTTTTTGCTTTTTCCCAGAGAACGCTCTGGCCACCGAATACATGCCGCACCATTCCTGCGATCATAGCATAATTCATCATACAGAAATAATAAGGGATCCAGAAGATTTTATTGGGCATCATGCGTTTTCCCAATAGCCATCCGGCGAGCGC
>JBKJPR010000466.1:0-8723 GCA_046594275.1 Sediminibacterium sp. | reverse complement strand
GCCATAGAAACAGCATAGCATACCGGCACCTGTACCAATTTTGATTTTGTTGGTGCCACAGTACATGCATCCGCCGCTTGTATAAGCTGGCTGCACATAGTTTCAAAAACAGGAAGAGGCGACCGTTTGGTAAGCAGAGCCAGGTCATATACAACCGTTACAGTATGGTAGGATGGAATGATATCTCTCACACCAATGATCGCCAAAGATTGCAGGTAAGTAAAGAGTGAAAAGACTTTCCGGTTAGTAGCAGCATCGATCCTGTCTCCCAGTTCAATAGTTACTGCATGATCGCCGCAGGGATAGATATGATAAGGTGTTGGAGTTGACATCGCATCCAAATTACATCATCCGCAATAAAAATCTGACTATCTGCGCAAGCACCAGAAACAAAATATTTAATTGTCAAATTCCGGCCTTTTGAGCTGCGGCAGACTTTATTTACACCCCCGTGCTGATCGATTCCCTTTCATTTTGTAAAAGAAGTTCGAACAAACGTGTAGTTAGAGAATTTGAAGATGCCGCTTCAAAAACAATATCATCCACCTGCCCAACCGGAATGATACGTTTTGTAGAACTGGCTATGAATACTTCGCTGGCCACCCGGATATCTTCCAGGGAAATGTCTTTTTCTTCTACCAGTATGCCCTGCCCGGCTGCCACTTTCAATACCTGTTTGCGTGTAACACCTTTGAGGATATTCCTGGCAGGCGTCTGAATTATACTTTCCTGGGTAACGATAAAGAAGTTAGAGCGGGGGCATTCACTCACCATCCCGTTCTGCTGATACAATACATCATCCGCACCCATTTGCTTTATCCAGGGTTGCAACCATACTGCCATCAGGTAATCTGTTGTTTTAATATGCGGCATCTGGCGCTGGTGCTGGTAAGTGACCAGCTTACAGGCTTGTGACAAACTCGAAGAAGGGGGTAGGAGTGGCTGCTGAATGATTACAAGGTTGTGCGCTGCCACCTGGTAACCATCCGGTGAATTACCCCCGGTAAGCAGGATACGCACACCGGCATCAGGCAGATTATTTTTCTGGAGCAATGCTGAGAAGATCCCTTTCAGCTCTTCTTTTGTTTGCCGAACCGGCAACCGCATTTCCCTGGCTGAATGATAGAAGCGATCCAGGTGATCATCGATGAAAAGCGGAATACCATTTGACACACGTAGAAAATCAAATATGCCATAGCCCCGTTGCACACCAAGGTCGTTTACCGGGAGAGCCGCCTGGTCTTCCGGAACAAACCGGTCATTCATAAAACACAGCAGTCCGCTCAATATTTGATCTTATTGTATTTACGTAAGATAATCTGGAATGAATATATTCCTGAAACAGGTTAGGTAAAGCCTCGGTTTACATAGTAAACATGAATGTCAAATTATGCCAGAATAAGAAACATCATTGGTTGTTCCGTGCCCTTATTCGATATTTTCACAGTTCTTCCTTCTTCTTGCTATTCCTCCCCACCGCGTAATGCGGCTTCAATTCTTTGTATATTTTATCCAATTGCTCATTACCGGATTCAGAAGCATTTTTGGAATTCTGAAAATAGGCCCGGGTCTGTTTCATGATCTCGTTGCCTACCACCAGTTTGGCATCTTCGAGTTTGGTCTTCACCTGGTCAAGTTCTTCCAGCAGTTCTGCATACTGTTCATAGAGATGCACATAACTATTGCAGATGGTAACATCAATAAACGTAGGTACAGTGGTAGGGTTTTTACGCATATACTGAACAGCTTTCTGCACAAATTCATGACGCTTGGTATTGAGTTTGAACATGCTGCGCCGCTCACTCGGCTTTAGTTTTACATTGTTGGGGATCATATTGCGGACAGCCGCAATGTTCTGTTTAATAGACATGAGTTCTGAACCCACAAAGCTTCTAAAAGAGGCCATAACAGTTAGTTTTTGGTATTACGCTTATTCGAATTAGAAAAGTACTAATAAATATCGGTTTTTTATTTGTTTTCCTAGGAAATAAACACAGCTGCGATTGTGTCCCCACAATCGCCTGTTCTGACATAAGAAAACTTTCCTATTTATTGCATTCTTATTATCTTGTACTTACTTCAATTGCTGACTTATGCGACCATTATGGAACCTCTATCTCCGCTTAACCGGGTGGACGATTAAGGGCTCATTTCCTTATCACCTGAAAAAATGCGTAGTCATTGTTGGCCCCCATACCAGCAGTTGGGATTTTATTATCGGCATAGCTCTCCGCAGCAAACTCCACCTTACCCATGCACGGTTCCTGGGCAAGGCTGAACTCTTTAAAGGTCCGTTTGGATTTATTTTCAGAAAACTGGGTGGCTTCCCGGTTGACCGTTTTCATCACCACCATATAGTTGACGAAGTAGTGCATCTCTTCCAAACCCATGCTTCTTTTGTATTGGTTCTCTCGCCTGAGGGCACCCGTAAAAAAGTGGACCGGTTACGAACAGGCTTTTATCATATCGCCAAAAAAGCCGGGGTACCCATTGTGATGGCGGGAATGGATTTTGAAAAAAAAGAAGCTTCGCTTGCTGAGCCTTTTTTTCCAACAGACAATGAAGCCGCAGATTTTGAACATATTTTCCGGTTCTATTCCTCCATACAAGGCAAAGTACCCGAATTGGGTATGTCACATTTACTCAATACAACTTTCTGATATATGAGCCAATACCCCACCATTCTCGACAAATTCTGTGCATTTGAAGCGGCCCGCGCAGACAAACTTTTTTTAGCCGAACCTGTAAAAGGTGTCTACCAAAAATTTACCTGGCGGGAAGCGGGTGAGCAGGTACGCCGCATGGCTGCTGCTTTGCAGGCGATGGGGCTTGGCAAAAATGATAAAGTAGCCATTCTCAGTAAAAACTGTGCTCACTGGATCATGACAGACCTGGCCATTGCCATGGCTGGTTGTATATCTGTACCCTTGTATCCTAACATAACCGCCGATGCCCTGCGCGAGATCATCCTACACAGTGAAAGCAAGGCCGTATTCATTGGCAAATTAGATAACCCGGAAGAACTCAGAAAAGGTGTGCCTGATGAACTGATACAGATCAGCTTCCCTTTTTACCCAAATGCGGGTTGTATAAACTGGGATGAACTGGTGGCCCGGCATGAGGGCCTGAGGGGCAAGCCTGATATTGACCCTGCCTCATTGGCCTGCATCGTATACACTTCCGGTACCACCGGGCAACCTAAAGGCGTAATGCATAGTTTTCATGCGGTAGGCTTTGCCGTGGATGCATTTTTGAAAAGTTACCCCGATCTCAAAGAAGAGATCTTTTTTTCCTATCTCCCGCTTTGCCATGTGGCCGAAAGGATGCTGGTGGAATGCGGCACCATCTTTACAGGCAGTACCGTATATTTTGTGGAATCGATGGACACGTTTGCAAAAAACCTGCAGGATACCAAACCCACAGTTTTTCTTGCCGTACCCCGTATCTGGGAAAAAATGCAGGAAGGCATTCTGAAAAAGATGCCACAGAAAAAGTTAAGCCGTTTATTGTCCATACCTGTCATCTCCTCCATCATCAAACGGATCATTCAGAAAAAACTGGGACTGGCCAATGCAAGGTTTCTTTTTACCGGTGCATCTCCCATCAATCCCGCTTTATTGCATTGGTACGCCAGGCTGGGACTTGTGATACAGGAAGCCTACGGCATGACAGAAAATGTGGCGCTTTCGCATGCAAACCGGAGAGGCAGGGTCCGTTTCGGAACCGTGGGCCAGCCCTACCGGGGTGTAGAAGTACGCCTGGGTAAGGACAATGAAGTACAGGTAAAAAGTGATGCGTCTATGCTGGGGTATTATAAGGAACCCGCCCTGACTGCGGAATGTTTTGAAGAGGGATTTTTACGTACCGGCGACGAAGGATCAATAGATACGGAAGGATATCTGACCATTACCGGCAGGATCAAGGACCAGTTTAAGACCAGCAAAGGCAAATACATCATGCCAGCACCCACTGAAAGCAAGTTATTGCAGAGCCCTTTGATTGCACAGGTCTGTATTGTAGGTTCTGGCATGCCAAGCGCTATGGCCTTATGCACTTTACCGGAAACAGCAAAGTCACAGGATCGGGAGGTCCTGGCTAAAGAACTCAAAGAAATGGTATCTGTTGTAAATAAAGCGCTTGAACACCATGAGCAATTATCCAGGTTGATCGTATTAACCGATGAATGGACCATTGCCAATGGCTTACTCACGCCAACCCTGAAGATCAAACGTAAAATGATCGATGCTTCTTTCAGCAGCCAATATGATGCCTGGAGCCGGATGGCGGATATTGTATTTTTTGCCTGAAACCGGTGAGCTAATCATCATAGGCATTTGCACCTCACTTACTGCGTTCCTGTTTATTAATTTAGAAAGCACAGGGACTTACCCTATCTGCAAAGCCCAGGCAGAAGATCAAAATTTTGCAGATACACCAATATAAAAACTTCTGCCCACCGATGGAATAATACCGGGTCCGGGATATTCGTCTGTTCTTCGGGTGAAATATGATTTATCAGTTACATTATTTAACCCCATTTTAATTGCATAGTTTTTTATTTTGTAAGTACCGCTGATGTCAGTAACCGTATAACCAGGAATATAACCCGCAACAGGATCCTGACTTATTTTTTGATTTGACGCATCCCCATACGCATCGCCGATTGAGTTTACCTGAAAAGTTGTTGAGAAATTACAGCTGTTAAATATCAATCCTGCCCGGTTGATGGTTTTAGACGCGGCTTCCACGCGGTTTCCATTAAATTCTCCGCTGGTATATTCCGCATCTATAAAGGCAAATGAATTGAAAACACTTAGCCCATATTTTGATTTGGCATTCAGGTATTTTAAAAGATTAAACTCTGCATAACCTTCTAATCCCTTATGAACACTATTGGCAATATTGGTTCTTACTGAATAGGGATTCCCCGTTATTGGGTCGGTTTGAACCAATATGCCTATTCTGTTATTGTATGCCATGTAAAACCCGCCAAGGTCAAAATTCAGAAAGTTTTTGATGGTTCCCCGGTAACCTAAATCTGCATTGAAGCCATCCGCATCTTTTAAATTGGGATCAATTCGGGATGTTACACCAAATGGTTCTAACTGACTGTACTCAATAGGGCGATATGCCTGACTGAAATTGCCGTAAATGTTCGTATTGCTTGTGGGTTTATATTCCAACCCTATTCCAAATAAGGGAAAGGTTCTGGTGCGGCTTTCATTGGGTATCTGTTTTGTATTATCTACGGTTTTATATCCCATCTCAGTACTTTTTAAATACTCGAACCGAAAACCGGGTGTTATGGAAAACCTGTTTCCCACTCTAAAAATATTTTCAATGAATGGAGCAATATTCGTTGTTGTAAAATCTAAATTGTAACCCCAGTCTCCTTTTATAGATAAATCAAAATCGCTGTTAGTTGTCCCTTCTCCGCCACCTTGACGTTTAAACCAGGCATAAGCATATCTTATACCACCCGCTAAAGTAGCTGCCTGATTTCCTATTGTATAGTTTTGCGAAAACCGTAATTCAGTAGTAGCATTATTCATGTATTCATTGCCAACCTCCCTGGGAACAAAGGCGTTTGTAGCGGGATCAATTTCGTCTGATGCCCCAGGGCCACCGTCTTCATTTCTCCAGACTAACGAACGATGACTGAATAAATAAGTAGTTTTTAAACTGATGGTAGTATTTTCTGTTGGCTTGTAATTTGCATAGGCTGTAACAATGTTCCAGGGACTTTTTATCCAATTCCTTGCCCTGGTTGATGTTTTGGGACTGGCATTAAATAAGCTGTCTGTTAAACCACCTGGCATTTTTAATTGATTGCGGAGCAATGAATATTCTACGCCCACATTACATTTTTCAGATGCCTTGTATTGGAGTTTACCAAAGCCCGAAAGCTGCCATTGCTGGCTGTTGGGCCGGTAGCCATCCATATTTCTGTATTGGACAAAGCCATAGTAACTTAATTTTTTATGAGTACCCCCCATTGCGTTAAATGAATTATACATTCCGAAACTGCCAATAGTTTGTGAGGTTGTAAATTCAAATGGTTTGTTTGCGGGTGCATCTTTCGTTACATAATTTACCAGGCCGCCAAATTGTGAACCAAATTGCAAGGATGCAGCGCCCCTTACCATTTCAATTCTGCTGACGGCTTCCATTGATGGAATATAATAAGCCTCGTTGTATCCGAAAATATCAGCGCTGATATTATACCCGTTTTGGCGGGTATTCATTTCTATACTTTGATTGGGATTTAACCCCCGGGTAGCAATTCCATTGGCTGTAAAGCCTCCACTTTCGGTTTCTACGATGTTGAGCCCCGGTATACGCCCCAAAATCTGTCGGGTGTTGTTTATGGACTTGTTGGCATCTAAACTATCCACCAAAATCACTTCGTTCTTTTTACCAGCGTAAATAATTCCGTCCTTAACTTCCGGCATGTGTCCTGTGCCGCGTACTGTTTTAAACCCTGTAACAGTAACTTCTTTGAGGGTATTTACTTTAACAGTATCTCCGTTTTGTGCCAATGCTATAAGGGGAACAACGATAATTAAGATGAATAAGCGCTTCTTTAATTCCATTTATTTGATTTTGCGCAAAGAACCCCTAACCATAACATTAATAAGTGCCGTATCAGGAAAATGATTTACGCAAAGAGGAAATTCACCTAACGATGACAAAACAGCATTGATTTTAAAACTTATGCCAATCAGGGGTTTAACGGTTGATTATTTTTTGTCAGGATTCACACTGATAAAATCTTTACACTGATCCCCGCCTGAACGGACGGGCAGGTGAGGCGAAATTATTCGTACGAAATAATAGTATTCTCAAATGCGGTTTCAATAAGAGTCTCTATATATCCCGAAAAGCTATGTTTCGCTTTATATAACTTAGCGGAAAGAAGCGCTCCCTGCAGTTCAAACCATTATACTTAGTGGATAATGCAATCCATATAAGAGTCTGGTTCTGATTGCTTCTTATGTTTCATATTGGGACACAGTTGTGAGCCCGTATAGTAGAGTAAACCCAAAAATGCAATCAGGCAGGAAGCGCTTTGTAAAAAGCAAAATTATGGACAAAGAAACAAAAATCAAGTCAAAATCAAAGAGTGTATTATCGCTGCCCATTGTAAACCCTGATGCAGCGGGAATAGATGTATCGGCCACAATGCATGCTGTAGCTGTACCTGCTGGCCGGGATACCGAACATGTTAAAGAGTTCGGAGCCTTCACAGAGGATTTACATTCCATAGCTCGGTGGTTACTACAATGCCGTATTACTACGGTGGCCATGGAAAGCACGGGTGTCTATTGGAAACAATTATTTGGGGTACTGATCCAGTATGGTTTAAAAGTATCGTTGGTTAATGCACGCCATGTAAGAAATGTGACCGGCCGTAAAACGGATATGGATGATGCACAATGGATACAGAAGTTACATAGTTGTGGTTTATTGGGCAGTTGTTTTTTGCCTGATGATGCAACAGAAAGCTTACGCTCGCTGGTTCGTCATCGAAAGTCATTGTTGGAGGATAGCAGCAAATATGTACATCGTATGCAAAAATCGCTTGAATTGATGAATATTAAAATACATAGTGTCATCAGTGATGTAATGGGGAAAACAGGCAGGGCCATTATTGAGTCGATCCTGTCAGGACAGAGAGAACCGGAAGCTTTTATGCAATTTGTCGATCCCCGTATAAAGGCAGATAAAGACACCATCCTGAAATCGCTTCATGGTAACTGGCGGGAAGAGCAATTGTTTTTATTAGAGGAAAATTACGAATTACATAAGTTAATCGAGAATAGAATTGCCATATGCGAAAGAAAGATAGAAACCGTTTTACAAATGCAGGCCGCAATAGCTAATGATGGAATTGTAGAGAAGGCGCCGTTGGTTGTTCAAAAAAAGAAAAAGAAAAATGACCCCGTTTTTAATGTACAAAATTACCTGCTTAAAATCCATAAGGTAGATGTGACAGCCATCTTTGGCATCAGCCATGGTACAGCACTTGAAATCCTCGCTGAAACCGGAACAGATCTCTCCAAGTGGGAATCAGAAAAACATTTTGTGTCATGGCTCAATCTCTGCCCCAACAATAAGATCACTGGAGGGAAACTCATAAGCAGTATGGTGATGAAGAAAAAAGCCGGTGCGGCTACCCAGGCATTTAGGGCAGCAGCCAATACAGTGCAAAGAAGCGATCATTGGCTAGGCGATTATTTTAGGCGAATGAAAACAAAAGGAGGCAATAAATATGCTGTAATTGCTACAGCAAGGAAATTAGCTGTCATCTATTATAAAATGGTTCGATACAAGCAAAGCTTTATACCAATAGATAACGATGAATATAGAGAAAGATACAAATCTGCAAAAATCGCATATCTTGAAAAACAACTCCTTAAACTAAGGGCTACCGGATGAAGTTATATAGTAGAAGGATAGAAGAAAAAGAGGCAAAAGAGCTTCTTTTTTTTCTTCTTTTCTCTTGTCCTTCTCTTATTGAAACCTTACACGCGCTCAGATGACGCTAGAGGGATGGTTTAACCCCTGATTCGAATATATTATAATATTTTATAATATACCAGGATTTTCCCTGATTTCCGCATTTCTCAAAGTGGGTAATTTATTCAACACCCCATTTTCCATGCATTCTGTGCGTCTGCAATAGCGCGTGGAACGATTTTTTTTACAGTTCTTAACAAAAA
>JBKJPR010000251.1:0-4485 GCA_046594275.1 Sediminibacterium sp. | reverse complement strand
CTACATTCCTGTCCTGGGGAGGTTCAGCAGGAGCTGGCCGTATGAGACCTGCCGGGGCAAAAGTAAGGGTTGAACGGATATTTTCCTGATTTTTTTACACAGGTTTTTTTGGAAGGTACTGCCCTATCAGAATCCCTGTCTCCCGTTTCTTGAATTAATCGTGGCAATACCTACCAACTCATCATGCCTGGCGCTGAATGGGCGGTTATAGAATAAAATCGTGTATTCATTTTCCGTTTCCCAGTAATTGCCATCTGTAAAAGTAGCTTCCGCCCTGGCAGCAGGATTTTTAATGTCTTTGGTAACATAGGTATAGCTGTAGTAACCCTGTTTCAGCAAAAGCGTTTTAGTATATACGCCTTTTGCAGCATCATACACCATCTTCGATGTATCTCCAATCTGGTTGCCCGTGGCTTCTCCCAGCAGGTACAGGTTTTTACCGGCAAAAGGCTGGTTATTATGAGGAACAAAAGTAAAATGCACATTCGCATAATCGCTCTGCCACCAGGGATTGATGGATTCGGTACTATTGATCTCATCCCATCCATTCCGGTCCCTGAAAAATATATAACGGAGGTTATTTCTTTCTACATCAGTTTTGATAAAAATATCGTTTGGTTCCACTGTCCGGTCCACATGATCCACACGATCACTTTCGAACCGGAAACTTTGCAGGTCGGCCCAGCGATATTCTTTTCCCGCCGGGAAAACACAATCCTGTTCGCCATTATATTCCAGCATAGTTCCCCTGATGAACACAGGCTGAATATGGGTTACCGCATCATCCCAGCGGTTATTCTGCAGTACTACCGCTTTTACCTGTTGGGGGCTGAAAATATTCAATTGCTGGGTATTTACAGAGAACTGTATCTTTTGATGGGTACGTAATACTGAGTTATCAAAAGGCTGCTGTACCTGGGCGCCAACGATCGCTTTGCTGTCTACCACCAGCATACGTTTGGTAAAGGCCAGTTTGGAAGTATCGGCATCTAAAAAAACCTTGAGCAGGTAATTACCACTCTTCGTGGGTACACAATTTCTTTCAGGCAACAACGCCTGGTAATGCACATATTTTGTTGCAGCGATGGAAGATACCCTGTATTGGCTCAACCTGTTCTGCGTAAACCCTTTAATGTAATCGAAGACATTCACATCAGCAGGCGACCAGTCTGCATTGCACAATTGAAATGTATAATAATAATTCCTGGGATACCCGCCCAGATCATCAAAATGCAGTTCCAGCAACTCGCCGGAATTAAGGGCCAGCAGGGGCATGCTTTGCTGGTTATTCTGCTGAAACAGTTTAACGGTCCTGATACCCTTCATGTACACATGATCGGGTAAACGCTGCGCCTGCAGGGATTGCAAGGCAACCCATCCCAACAGAAAAAATAAGGTTTTTACCATACGTTAAAATCTGTTTAAACATACAACATTCCTGCTACTGGTAAATGCTTTTGCTGCATTGGCAGCGGCAATGTAGTTTTGATTGAACTAAAATCGTGCCGATTGAACCTGGCCTTTCATATTGCCAAACGTATTGCCTTTAACCGGCAGAAATCTTTCTCAAGGTTCATTATCCGTTTATCTGTTGCCGCTACCGCATTGAGTGTAATGGCCATGATCATTACACTTGCTTTTGTGAACGGTTTCCAGCAAACCGTTGCAGAAAAGGTATTCAGTTTCTGGGGACATGTACGGGTGCAGAAATACGAACCCAATAAATCGTTGGTGGCCGAAGAAACCCCGATCGAAAAAAATGATACGATCTATTCGCTCATCAAACAGGAACCGGGTGTGCAGCAGATCCAGAGTTTTGCCACCAAATCGGCGGTACTGGAAAAGAATAAAGAGATAGAGGGCGTATTGTTGAAAGGAATTGAAAAAGAATACGACAGCAGCAAACTAAAAAAATACCTGAGGCAGGGCCGCTGGCTTAATTTTGATGATTCCTCTTACAGCAAAGAAATACTCGTTTCAACCCCCCTCGCTTCGCAATTAAAGATCAACCTCAACGATACCATTACGGTATATTTTATCTCCATCGTTGATGGCAGCAGGACCTACCGGAAATTGAAAGTGGTGGGTATTTATAAAACAGGCATTGAAGAATATGATAAGTTATTTGTACTGGGTGATTTGCGACTGATCAGGCGGGTGAACGGATGGGGAGCGGATCAAACCGGTGGTTATGAAATATTCCTGGAAGATTATAAAGCCATTGACACGATCAGCATGCGGTTATCAGATAAACTTCCCGTGCAATGGATGAGCCGCAGTATCCGCGAAGTGTATCCGAATATTTTCGACTGGCTCAATATCCAGGATGTGAATCGAAATGTGATTTTTATTGTGATGGCGATAGTGGCCATCATTAACCTGGTTACCTGTTTATTAATATTGATACTGGAAAGAACAAGAATGGTGGGTATTCTCAAGGCCCTTGGCGCAGAGGATGGTATGATCCGGAAAATATTCCTTTACCATGCCACTGTGATCACCTTTGCCGGCATTGGTATTGGCTTTGTGTTAGGTATAGGAATATGTTTGTTGCAGCAATACACCGGGTTTATTACATTAGATGAAGCTTCTTACTATGTGGCCACTGCCCCTGTTCAGATCATCTGGTGGCAGGTACTGGCAGTTTGCGTAGCTACTGCGGTGGTATGCTATTTTGCGCTGATCATTCCAACCTGGCTGATTAAAAAGATCAGCCCGGTGAAAGCGATTCAATTCAGGTAAATAACACCCATAATATCGAATATCGAAAAGGGAATGTCGAATTATGAAGTGATTTCATTATTCGATATTCGGTGTTCATCTGTTCGATATTCTTATGTTTTTTTCAGATGCGATATAATAATCCCTGTTGCCACTGCCGCATTCAGCGATTCTGCGCCGCCTAAACGCGGTATGGAGATGGGATGGGTAATATAAGGCAATAATACCGGGCTGATCCCTTTTGATTCATTACCGATGACCAGTATAGCTTCTGAAACAGGCGGTTCTGTATGCATGTTATTCCCCTGTAACAAAGCGCCGTATACAGGCACAGTGGCGGTTTGTAAGAGCACTTCCAATGATTGATACCATAACTGCACACGGATAAAACTACCCATCGTACCCTGGATCACTTTGGGGTTGTACAGTTCTACCGTATCCAAGCTGGCAATGACCTGTTTGATACCGAACCAATCGGCTATCCTGATGATGGTACCCAGGTTCCCGGGGTCCTGAATACCGTCTAATACTAGCGTTAATTGATGTTCAAGAACAGGCGGGTCCACCCGATTTTTCTGTTCCGCGATAACCAATACCTGGTTAGGCGCCTGGAGTGCGCTGATCTTCTGTAACTCAATATCAGTAATGGTTACCACCTCCGACCGGAGACTATGCTTACTTACCCAATCCGGAGTAGCATAAATTTTTTTGATGGGGTAATCGCTTTGCAATAACTCATCCGCCAGCTTGGCGCCTTCCGCAATAAACAATCCTTCGGCCTGCCTTTGTTTTTTGTGGCATAAAGATTGAATATATTTGATTTCAATTTTGCTTAACATTATCTATGCGTTTGACCGTTAATAAAGCAAATCTTCTTTCTTTTTGTATTCTCTCCCTGCTGATCAGTTCCTGCTCGGTATTTAAAAGCACGAGTGTGAGGGACTACCCCATCGGCAAACCGTTTGTTTATGAAAACAAAGTGGTCCTCAACGGGAATCTCTCCAAAGATGAGAAAAATCGGTTAATGACTGAGCTTGATAATTACTGGGATGACAGCCTGAAAGTGAGAAAACTGCAGAAATTTGGTTTTTTATATAAGCTCAGGAACCCGCCGGTATTCGATTCGAATAATGTAACCCGCAGTATCAATTTCATGAATGCGTACCTGAATTCCCAGGGCTATTACTATGCTGTTTTTCAGGATTCCGTAAGGATCGATACGCTAAATGACCAGTTACGAACCAACATCACCATGAATATTGATATTGGTAAGAACATCACGATAGACTCTGTTTCATTTGAACTCGGCGATAGCAGTTTGCAAAAACTGACCAGGCAGGAAGAAAAAAACACGTTATTAAAACAGGGTGAACCTTATACTAAACAGATAGTGAATGCAGAACTGGACAGGTTGGTTAACCTGTACCGGCAAAATGGTTATTTCAATTTTACCCGGGAAAACATTTATGCATTGGTGGATACTACCGACGCTAATTTACTCAAACTGACACTGGATCCTTTCAGACAGGCACAGATTATTGCCGAAGCTGCCAGAAACAGGCGGTTAAATCCGAAATGGGATATCGCTATTTTAAAAAGGCCTACCGATTCAATGGAATTGGTACAATATCATATTGGTAAACTGTATTTCTATCCTGAAACTAAAATATCGGATATTACAGACAGCCTTCCTTTACAAAAAGATTTTATCGAATTCAGGCGCAATGAACTGGTGATGCGTTATAAAAAAGGGCTCTTCAATTA
>JBKJPR010000200.1:0-6885 GCA_046594275.1 Sediminibacterium sp. | reverse complement strand
CATATAAACATGTATAGATGAAAAACTTTTTCACTGAAGATGATTTAAGCAAAGATATAGAAAGCTGTGAGCTTTTAGCTGCGAGCTGCAAGCTATATTCCGGGTCAGGGAATGATTTGCAATACTATTTTGAAAATAACCGCCTAGCGGCAAAGGCGCGGAGATAATTATAAAGTAAGTCGTGAGTTACATTTCGGGATGGCATTGATTTGCCATACTGTTTTACAATAATTATCAGGCTAAAAAAAATCCGCTCACAGCTCGCAGATCAGAGCTCATGGCTCATGGCTTCTCTACAATACATTCAATATCTGCTCCTTCGCCTTCTCCAGTTCATCTTTCATCAATATCACGCATTTTTGTATGGTAGCATCATAGGCTTTGGACCCGGTGGTATTAATTTCCCTTCCAAACTCCTGCAGGATAAAAGATAATTTTTTGCCCTTACTCGTTTCTTTTTCCGTCAGTATCGAACGAAAATAATCACAATGATTTTTTAACCGAACCTGTTCTTCACTGATATCTATTTTTTCGATATAGTATATCAGTTCCTGCTCAAGCCGGTTGGCATCATAGCTGTCTTTGCCCACATTTTCTTCCAGCAGTTTCACTAACCCTTCTTTGATCTTTGTCCGGCGAAACGGCTCCAGGCCCGCAATTGTTTTCTGATGCGTCTCAATATTATTAATCCTGAGCAGCAGGTCCGTTTCAATAGACTTACCCTCATCCATCCGGTGGTCATTCAACTGAAAAATGGCTTCTTTCAGCACAGTTGCGAAACCTTTCCACTCTTCATCCGTCAGCATTTGAGTGGAGGGTGTAATCACATCCGGCAATTTTAAAATAGTACTCAGGATATCTCCTGTCTGCAAATGCAAATCAGCAGCCAGTTGGGCAACTGGTTTAAAATAAGCTTTGGCAAGGTCGGTATTGATGGAAACGGGTTGGCTGGAGCCATTCTGTTTGATGTTGATATTGCACTCCACGCTACCGCGTTGTAATCCTTCATTCAACAGGTTGCGTATCTCGAATTCAAAGGGCTTCAGTAAAGCGGGGATATTCAAACGGAGGTCAAACTGTTTCCCATTCAGTGAACGTACTTCTACCAGATAAGTCTTATCGGCCAGTGTTTGTTCCGCTCTTCCGTAACCTGTCATTGAATGTAGCATATCAGAATCGTTATCCGGTAAAAGTAGTTGAAAAATGCCTCACCCCGACATTACTCCCCCTGGCCCCTCTCTGCTGCGGAAAGAGGGGGACAGGGGGAGTAATTCAAAAATCGATGCCCACCCATTTACGTTTATTTTTCTCGTACTTCTCAAAATTAAATTTATACAGTTTGCCCGGGCGGTGAGGAACATCCTGTTCCATCTCATTGATATCTATCAAGAGGTCCATAGAAGCAAATTTTTTGCGAAAATTCCTGCGATCCAGTGTAATGCCTAATATGGCCTCGTACAGGTTTTGCAATTCCCGGAGGGAGAATTTATCTGGTAATAAATTAAAGCCCAATGGATGCTCCTGTATCCTTTTCTGTAGCCACTGGTAACAGGAATCAACGATCTCCTTATGATCAAATGCCATTTCTTTTAAAGTGGCTACACTATGCCAGTTGAGGTCATTGTCATGGATCTTTAATTCATGGTGATTAATGTTCAGCAATGAACAGTAAGCCACAGTAATAACCCGTCCGCCCGGGTGGCGGTTAGGATGGCCAAAGGTACGCACCTGGTCCAGAAACACATCATTCATACCGGTCCTCTCTTTCAAAACCCGGTACGCAGCATCATCCAATTCCTCTTTATCCTCTACGATATCACCAAGGAGAGAAAGCTTTTCCTGGAATAGCTCCAGGTCACTTTTGATCAGCAGCACTTTTAGTTTATTTTCTTCAAAACCAAAGATCACACAGTCAACCGTAAGCGGAACTTTAGGATAAGACCGGACTAATTCTATTGCATCTTTGATAAGATTTGAGTCGTCTGAAACCGGGGCTACATTTTTTTTCATTGTGGACATCTGTTAGAAACTGCAAGTAACTTGCCGTGTTCAAATGGGTGGCAACAAGATACAAAGTTTCGCAATTGTCTGCGTAATTTTCACAGGGGTTTCTCTTTGATGTAGTAAGCGCTTAACTTTATCGCCCAATCCCGATCTATGCACGGTAATGAACAGATACAACATTTGCAGCAACGTTCCGCAGCGTTCTTGTTAAGGGCCCGGGAAAAGGCAGGAACCCTCACACCGAAGGATATTGCACAACTGAGAGAGGTATTGCGTTTTCAGGAATACAGGTATTATGTAATGAGCGAACCCCTGCTATCTGATTATGAATATGACCTGCTGTACCAGTTATTGCAACGGACTGAAAAACAACACCCGGATCTCATTACCCCCGATTCTCCCACCCAGCGTGTGGGCAGCAGCCTTAACCAGAATTTTGTTACGGTACAGCATTTAGTTCCCATGCTCAGCCTGGATAACAGTTACAATGCGGAGGACCTGCTGGATTTTGACAGGAAGGCAAGAGAACTCAGCGGACTTGAAACGATTGAATATTGCATCGAACCCAAATTTGATGGCGCCAGTATTTCATTGATCTATGAAAATGACAGCCTGGTCAGGGCCACTACACGCGGTGATGGTGTGGAGGGCGAAGATATCACCACCAATATCAAACAGATCAGGTCCATTCCGCTTTCTGCTGCTTTCTCAAAAAATGGTATCCAGCAAGTGGAGATCCGGGGCGAGATTATTATGAGCAAAAAGGCATTTGAAAAATTCAATGTCCAGCTTACCGCACAAAACCTTGCTCCGCTGGCCAATCCACGAAATGCGGCTTCCGGCAGCCTGCGAATGAAGGACCCAAAAGAAGTGGCACAAAGAAATCTCGATGCATTCTTATACCATGTGAGTTATTTTGTAACAGAGGATGGATGGAAGATGGCAGATGACAGTAAGGATAAAGCTTCTGTCAATGATCATCTTACTTCCGGTAACTTACTAAGCACACATGCTGGCTCGCTGGAACTATTATGGAATCTGGGTTTCCGCTCCCCGCAAAAAGAAAAACGAGTGGTAAAGGGCATTCAACCGGTGATAGATTATTGTATTGACTTTGAAGCTGGGCGCGATAACCTGCCATACGAGATTGACGGGATGGTAGTAAAAGTGAATGACCTGGCGTTGCAGGAGCGGCTGGGTATGACCTCGCATCATCCCCGCTGGGCCATTGCTTTCAAATTTAAAGCCAGGCAGGCAACCACCAGGCTAAGGGCAGTTGAGTTCCAGGTAGGCAGAACAGGGGCAGTAACACCGGTAGCAAAATTAGACCCGGTATTTTTGGGCGGAGTGACCGTATCCAGCATTTCAGTTCATAACGAAGAATACATAAAAGAAAAGGACCTGAAGATTGGCGACCGTGTATTGATAGAAAGAGCGGGAGATGTAATACCGCAGATCGTAAAATCTTTACCGGAAATAAGAGATGGCAATGAGCAGGATATTATTTTCCCGAAAATATGCCCGGTTTGTAAAAGCGAATTGTTTAAAGAAGAAACCGAAGCGGTATGGCGCTGTATCAATATCGAATGCGAGGCACAGGTGGTAGAAAAGATCATCCATTTTGTGAGTAAGGATGCCATGGACATCAAGAGCTTTGGTGATGCCAATGTGCGGAAATTGTATGAGCTGGGTTTTCTGAAAGATATTCCTGGAATTTACGGATTGCAATATGAACTTATTAGTGGGTTAGAGGGATTTGGCAAGAAAAGCATTGATAATTTGCAAGCGGCTATTGAAGGTTCCAAACAGCAGCCATTACACCGGTTGATCTATGCACTTGGTATTCGGTTTGTAGGTGAAACCACGGCTAAAACATTAGCCAATGCAGTAGATCATCTACTTGATTTTAAAACCCGCAGTGAAGAAGAACTCACACTGCTGGAAGACGTAGGGGTAAAAGTGGCGAAAAGCATTCACCAGTTCTTCGGGAATGAACAGAACATTCAGATGCTGGAACACCTTGAAGAATTGGGGCTACGGTTAAAGAACCAGAAAAAAGAAGTATTGGCAGCAGGTGCATTAACAGGTAAAACCTTTCTCTTCACCGGCTCCCTTCCTACGTTGAAACGAAATGAAGCTGAAGCCATGGCCGAGGCACAGGGTGGTGTGATCGTAAGTGGCGTAAGCGCAAAACTGAATTACCTGGTGGTAGGAGAAGATGCGGGAAGCAAATTAGAAAAAGCAAAAAAGATCAATACGATAAAGATCATCTCAGAAAATGAATTTATAACTTTAATCGGCTTTGTTGCATGAATAAGATTTGGGTTTGTAAAATGAACTGTGTAAAAGAATAATTTGTGTGTAGTAAAAAGAGGCGGCGCCAGCTCCATTAAATGAGCAAGGCACCGCCTTTTTTTTATGCCTCCCATTGTAGATGCTCTTATATTGCCCTGGTCAAAAGAAATAACTTATGCCAATAATGTAACACACATAAATATTATAGCTCAATCCAGTACAATGGGTGTGGCAGTTCAAACAGCTACTATGAAAATAGTTGCGGGTGGCAACTTGGTGAAATCAACAACAGCTACTGCCGGGACTTCAATACGATTTGCATTATCACTACACGTACATACCTTCTAATGTATTGAATATAAATCGTTTACCAGCTATTAACAATCGTTCTTTAAATTGTCGCAGCAGGCAAATTGCCCGGCGATAATGGCGGCAAGCATACATTATCCAGAAGTTCTCCGTTTAGGCATAACACTAAATTATTTTTGTTATTTATTAAATATTTAGTGTTTATCAATAAATATTTATTATGTTTGCGCTATCATTTAAAACAGAACAATTATGGAAATTAAAATTAGTACAAATCAAATCCTGAAAATACTGTATGTCATCTCATGGATAATCTTCATTGGTGTTTGCATTGAAGCAGGGGGCTTTTTATTCAACAGCTTTTATACACTGGTTTTGAATCCCCTTGGTGCCAAATATTTTTGGAATTACCTGAATTTATCAAGTCTGTATGATTTTGACCGTGGACATTTTTTTGCAGAAACAACTCTCATAAATATTGTAGCTGTATTGAGGGCATTCATGTTCTACGCTATTGTAAAATTTCAGTACGATAAAAAACTGGATTTATCCATGCCTTTCAATTACGCAATGAGGCGTTTTGTACTCAACATAGGGTATTTAGCTTTAGGAATCGGCCTCTTTTCTGTCTGGGGAGCCGACTATACTGATTGGCTGATGAATAAAGGAGTGAAAATGCCCGCACTGCAAGATTTACGTTTGGCAGGTGCAGATGTATGGTTATTTATGAGCATAACACTGTTTGTAATTGCTCAAATTTTTAAAAGAGGCATTGAAATCCAATCTGAAAACGATTTAACTGTATAATCTATGCCAATAATAGTAAACTTAGATGTAATGATGGCAAAAAGAAAAATGTCATTAAACGAACTATCAGAAAAGGTAGGGATAACACTCTCCAATTTATCAATCCTAAAAACTGGTAAAGCAAAAGCCATACGCTTTAGTACGCTGGAAACAATTTGCAAAGTATTGGATTGCCAGCCTGCTGATATATTAGAATACTCAAAGGAGTAAAAAAATTCAACATACAAATATATTTTAAAAACTAAACATTTCATTTTATGAACTTGAGCAAGTCCTCAATTACAAAATATATTTTTCATTTAACGTTGGTTTTTAGTACAATTTTTTTGATAAGCTATACTGAGAATAATGTAACTGCACAAAAAAAAACGGCTGCATCTTCAATAAGTAAAGCTGCACCTAAAATTGATATTCATGCAGCAGTAGTTGCAGGAAACATTGAAGCTGTAATTATAGCTTGACCAGTTTGTTACTTTGCATTTATCTTTACGCATGGGTGGTTCTCGAGTTTTTTGCTTGGTGTCGTTATCACCATTAACTCTTTTACTACCCTATTTATTATCATTCATGCAACAAAGACACTTTAATCTCAACCAAATAAAAACTGCGCCCTTGCGCCTTTGCGTGCTAATTTTTCTCGCAAAGGCGCAAGGGCGCTATTAGTAAACCATTTTTATATGCTCCAACCATCAACATTAAAATTTCTTAAGGATCTCAGAAAGAACAACACCAAAGAGTGGTTCGAGAAGAACCGAAAAACGTATGAAGCCGCCAAAGAAGATTTTGCTTCACTTGTAAATACAGTGATCGCACAGTTTGGTAAGAAAGATGAGAGTATTGCTTCACTTACTGCGAAAGACTGTCTATTTCGCATTAACCGTGATGTACGTTTCAGTAAGAACAAAGCGCCTTATAAAAGTAATATGGGCGCCAGCATCATTCATGGGGGCAAAAAGTCGGAATTGGCAGGTTATTATTTTCATTTTGAACCCGGGGGCAAAAGCTTTGTGGGTGGTGGGCGATATATGGTGGAACCAGATGCGATGAAAAAAATACGGCAGGAGATCGATTATTCATGGGAGGAATTCCGGAAAATCATCAAAAATAAAAAGTTTGCAGCATTCTATGGTGACCTGGAAAATGGCGAGGGCTGGTCGCTGAGCCGTGAACCAAAAGGGTACGAAAAAGATAACCCCGCCATAGCCTACATAAAATTAAAAAGCTGGGTAGCCACTACTCCTCTTTCGGATGTCGAATTAACAGATAAAAATTTAGTAAAAAAACTCACTGCCGCATTTGAAACCCTGCAGCCCATGGTACAGTTCCTGAACAGGGCATTGGCAGAGTAAATTACTGCCGCAGATCTTCGAATGCCTGGCCAATGGTTTCTATCACGTCGGTGGCCAGTAAGCTTTCCATGCTTTGTGCCTGCAAAGCCATATCTGCCGCAAGCCCATGCAGGTAAACGCC
>JBKJPR010000169.1:0-3566 GCA_046594275.1 Sediminibacterium sp. | reverse complement strand
GGCATACAGGTAAACAGCAAAGGAGAAATTACCGCACAGGGTGAGAGAGTACAGAAAGTATTGGTAGATGGAGAAGAGTTCTTCAGCGATGACCCTGCCGTGGTAACCAAGAACCTGCGGGCTGATGCGGTTGATAAGGTGCAGGCTTTTGATAAAAAAAGCGACCAGGCCGTTTTTACCGGTATTGATGATGGCCAGAAAATAAAAACACTGAACATACAACTGAAAGAAGATAAAAAGAAAGGCTATTTTGGTAAAGCAGAACTGGGTTCCGATTTTGAAAAATACCGGTATGGAAAAGTTTTAGCCAATGCTTTTAAAGGCAAAAGAAAAATATCGGGTTACTTAACTACAGACAATACCAAATTCGAATCGCTCAACTGGGATGAGAACCGGAACTATGCAGGGGATCCAAATACCACTACACAAATCAATGATGATGGCGGTATCATGATGTGGTCTAGTGGTGATGAGTTCAGTTGGGGCCGTGGATTTCCCACCTCTACCACCGGCGGGCTTCATTTCAGTAATAAATGGGATAAGGACAGGCATAACAGTAACAATACCTACCAGTTTAACCAACTGAATGTTAGCGGCATCACAACCAGCAAAACACAGAACCTTTTGCAGGGTAACAGTTTTACCAACAATACTGTGCAGGACCAGTTGAGCGACCGGACAAGACATAAACTGACCAGTGTGTATGAATGGCAGATCGATTCATCCAGTTCATTGAAACTGACTGCCAGGGCATCTAACGTGAAGAGTACCAGCAGAACCAATTACCTGGGCCAGTCCATCAGCGATGATGGCAAGCTGCTCAATTCCACTGACCGCACCACCAGCAGCGATGAGATCAATAATACCCTGAACAGTAATATTTTCTGGCGCAAGAAATTTAAAAAAGCCGGGCGCACTATTTCTCTCAACAGCGACCTGAATTTCAACAACCGGACAGAAAATACTTTACTGGTGGCCACCAATAATTATTATGATAAAACAGGCGCTCTTATCAGGCAGGATAATGTTGACCAGATGAAAGTGAACAAACAGGTGGCCTCGACCATTAATTCATTGCTCACCTTCACAGAACCACTGTGGAAAAATACTTTCTTAGTGCTGAACTACCGCCTCAACCTTAACCAGAACGATGCGGAAAGAAACACGCTTGGTAAAAATGCTGCGGGCAAATATGCCACCTATGTAGATACCCTGAGCAACCATTTTATCTTTAACACTACAGGGCACCTCGGTAGTTTTAATGTAAGGTACAATGTGAAGAAATTTAATTTTTCAGTAGGCACCGGTTTTGGAAATTCTACCTACCACATGACCGATATCATCAAGAATACCAACCGGGAAGTAAGCTTTGCTAATTTTGTTCCTGCTGTTTCTCTTAACTATACGCCAAAACAACAAAGAAGGGTAACCTTTAATTATAACGGCAACACCCGGAACCCCACACTGCTGCAGATACAGCCCCTGTTCGATAATATAGACCCCCTTAACATTACACTCGGCAACCCGAATCTGAAGCAATCATTCAGCCACAACTTCAGTTTCCGGGCATCGGATTATAAAGTTCTGAAGAGCAAGAATATGTCGGTGAATATAAATTATTCCACTACTGAGAATGCCATCACCAATGCCAGCACCATCGACACACTGGGTAGAAGGATCAACCAGGCAATCAATGTGAACGGGAACTACAATTTGAGTGGTTACCTGAATTACGGTTTTGAAATCCTTCCTTCCCTTAACCTCGGGTTCAGTGCAGGGCCAAGCAAGAACCGGAATGTGAATGTAGTAAACGGCCAAAACAATATCACCGACAATACAGGAATTAACCTGGGTATTAACGCCGGTTACTGGTCGGACAAGTGGATCAATTTCTGGATGAATATTAACGCCGCCTATTCCAGTTCCATTTCGTCTATCCGCCCTGATGCGGAAATTAAATACTGGAGGTACAACAGTTATTCGAATGTACAGTTGAAATTCAAAAAACAGAAGCTATACATTGATTTGAACCTGGAAACGAATATCTATCAGAAAACAAAGGCCTTTCCTGATCAGCAAAATGTATATATGTTCAGCCCAACCATCCGTAAAATAATTTCGAAGGATGACAAATGGGAAGCTAAGATATATGTGAATGATCTGTTTAACCAGAACCAGGGCATTTCCCGAAGCGCTTCCAGCAACTTTATTTCTGAAACCATCAACCAGACTATACAGCGTTATACATTGTTCTCACTGATCTACAATTTTAGCAAAAATGGCAAACCTACAAATAATGGCTTCTGATATGAAAACGATATTACTGATCGCTGCAACCGCTATCATTTTTTCCGCATCCGCGCAAACGCAGTTCATTACCAAGGGCAAGATCGAATATGAAAAAAGGCTGAACCAGCATAAAGGAATTGAAGAGCAGGCTGAGAACAACACCTGGATGCAGATGATGCTGAAGATGTACCCGAAGATCATCAACGACGTATATGAACTGCGTTTTGATGAAAATAAGTCAGCCTATAAATTAGCCAAGGAAAATCCCGAGAACAAATACCTGATGTGGGGCACCAAACCCACAGACACCGATGGCGTTATCCAGGACCTGCAGGCAAAGACTACTTCTACGCAACGCGATGTGTTTGAAAATACCTATGTGATCAAGGATACGCTGCGCAACCTGGACTGGCGCATTACCGATGAAACCCGGGAGATAGCGGGTTTCGAGTGCCGTAAAGCGGTTACTAAGATCTGCGACTCTGTGTATGTGGTTGCGTTCTATACCGACCAGATAGCCGTTAGCAGCGGACCTGAAAGCTTTGGCGGGTTACCGGGCATGATACTCGGCCTCGCAATACCGAGGTTATACACCACATGGTTCGCTACTAAATTAGAACTGGTAGAGCCAACCCCTGTGCAGCTCAGCCCAAACCAGAAAGGCAAGAAAGTGAACTGGAATCAATTGTATGCAGAACTTAACCAGGGATTAAAAAGATGGGGCAAAGAAGCTGAGAAAAGGCTTTGGATCGTTTCTCTATAATTCTTCTCTGCGGTTCTCTCTCTGCGTCTCAGCGCCTCCTATGTTTAATATTTTTTTTACCGCAGAGCCGCTGAGACGCAGAGGAAATGAGCAGCGTTATTTCAGTAGTTTGAGTACCCACATTTTTTGGGAGGGATGATGAATTGATCATTCAGTATATGGCTCTGGATCGTTTCCGTATAATTCTTCTCTGCGATTCTCTCTCTGCGTCTCAGCGCCTCTGCGTTTAATATTTTTTTTACCGCTGAGCCGCTGAGTAGGTAGCAGCGTTATTTCAGTAGTTCGAGTACACACATTTTTTTGCGAGGGATGGTGAATTGATCATTCAGTATAAGGCTCTGGATGGTTTCCCTATAATTCTTCTCTGCGATTCTCTCTCTGCGTCTCAGCGGCTCTGCGTTTAATATTTTTTTTACCGCAGAGCCGCTGAGACGCAGAGGAAATGAGCAGCGTTATTTCAGTAGTTTGAGTACCCACATTTTTTGGGAGGGATGATGAATTGATCATTCAGTAT
>JBKJPR010000116.1:0-3958 GCA_046594275.1 Sediminibacterium sp. | reverse complement strand
GGGTTCTGTTTTCATGGCGGCTGTTTGATATTTGACTATTTGCCAATCACAATACATCGCAGCGCTCTATATCCCTTTTTTATCTCATCGCCAACCAGTATAAAATCTTTCAATCCTTCGTCCTGCATTAATTTGTTCAGGAGTTCCAATAAGCCTGGTGTGACTGTTTCTGTATGTAACATCTTAATTCGTTGAAGGAGATATGAAACAGAACACTAACAAAATTCATGTCTCTTTCATTAAGATACGGGAGGGCTTTGATGGCTTCTTTCATTCCGTCAATGCCATAGAGGTTAAGAGCCGCATACCAATCGCTGGGCCTGCCGCGCTCCACCACTCTTTGCACTACCACATTTCTCATCTCCTGGTAATCAAAGCCTGTTACATCATATTCCCAAAGCAACCTGGGAGAAATAACAGCGTCTGTATGGTTTATATACGCATCAAAAAACATATCCGTCAATATTCAGGCAAATAATTAAGAGAATGAACGCTCCAAAAACGTAAGCACAAAGATGCTGAAACATTGATTGATAAGAGGAGTAAACGAGAAATGGAATCCGGTAAAACCGTAGCCGCAAGAACTTAGTTTAACAAATTATACCATGTATGTAAAGCTCCTATTGATCGGCTCTTCATTCACCATTCACCACTCACAACCGCTCCGCCAGCCTATCTTTCCCCCCATTCTCCCATTCCCTTTTCAAAATACTCAGTACAATACTATCCCTCCGGGTACCATCCGGTTTAAGCGAATGGTTTCTCAGTATACCTTCTTCCACACAACCAATACTTTTCATAGCGGCGATACTTCTGGCATTGGTGTTATCGGCACGGAACTCCACCCGCTCCATCCCGGCCTGTTCAAAAGCAAAACTGAGCAATAAGAATTTGCAATGCTTATTAAGTCCCGTACCCTGGAATTTTTTCCCATACCAGGTATATCCCAGTTGTAACATCTGATTGGGAATCTGTATATCATACAAACGGGTACTGCCCGCGTATTCCTGAGAACGTTTATCAAACACAATAAAGGGATACTCTTTACCAGCTTCCCTGGCCTCTACGGCCTGATTAACATAGTTTATCAGATTTTCCTCACCACCAGCCTGCAGTAAGGAGTATTTCCATAATTCAGGTTCCTGTAAGGAAAATAACAGCAGATTCCTGCAATCGTCACGCTGTAAAGGCCGCAATAAAACGCAATCATTTTCCAAAATATGATCTTTACGGCAATCAAATACAAAGCTCATTTCAAAAAAATTATTATTTTAAATGCTGTTTAAACGTTTAAATACCACGCGCTTTTGCGCAAATTACCTAAACTTGCCAATTAATTTTAATCTGATACAAAACAGGAAATCATATGTGTGGAATTGTAGGTTACACGGGTCCAAGAGAAGCATACCCGATCATCTTAAAAGGATTGAAACGCCTGGAATACCGGGGATACGACAGTTCGGGAGTGGCATTGCTAAATGAGGGTAAGCTAAAAGTGTACAAAAAGAAAGGCAAAGTGGCGGAGATGGAAGAAAGTGTAGTGGGTAAAGATATGCATGCCCATATAGGCATCGGCCATACACGCTGGGCCACGCATGGCGAACCGAGCGACCGCAATGCGCATCCGCACCAGTCGCAGAGCGGCGAACTGGCCATGATACACAATGGCATCATTGAAAACTATGCACAGATCAAAAATGAGCTTATTTCCAAAGGCTATACGTTTACAAGTGATACCGATACAGAAGTGCTGCTGAATTTTATAGAAGACATCAAGAAAAACAATAACTGTTCACTGGAAGAAGCGTTGCGGATTGCCTTAAAACGGATTGTGGGCGCCTATTGTATTCTATTGATCTCTAATGATGACCCGGAAACCATTTATGCGGCAAGAAAAGGAAGCCCTTTGGTAATTGGCATTGGCAAAGGCGAACATTTTTTAGCAAGTGATGCCTCTCCCATCATCGAATACACCAAAGAAGTGGTGTATGTAAATGATTACGAGATAGCCATTGTGAGACCTGATGAACTGATCCTCAAAAACCTTGGCAACGAAAAACAAACCCCTTTCATCACCAAGCTGGACATGGAACTGGCGGCTATTGAAAAAGGCGGTTATGATCATTTCATGCTGAAAGAAATTCATGAACAGCCCGAAACGATTTATGACTGTTTGCGTGGGAGATTGCTGACACAGGCAGGCCAGATCATGATGAGTGGTATTGAAAATAACCTGGCTGCTTTTACCCACGCGCCCCGTATCATTATTGTAGCCTGTGGTACCAGTTGGCATGCCGGCCTGATAGCCGAATACCTGATAGAAGAATTATGCCGCATACCGGTTGAGGTAGAATACGCATCTGAGTTCCGTTACCGCAACCCGGTGGTACATAAGGGTGATGTGATCATAGCTATATCACAAAGTGGCGAAACAGCCGATACATTGGTAGCATTGGAAAGCGCAAAAGAAAAAGGCGCTTTCATTTTCGGTGTGGTAAATGCGGTGGGCAGCAGTATTGCAAGGCTTAGCCATGCTGGCGCTTATACGCATTCCGGCCCCGAGATCGGCGTAGCCAGTACTAAAGCGTTTACAGGCCAGTTAGCAGTATTGACCATGATGGCATTGAAAATTGGTTATGCCAAAGGCACAATAGACGAAGCCCGCTACCTTCAGTTGATGCAGGAACTGGAATCGGTTCCTGAAAAAGTAAGGGAAATATTACAGGATACTACCAACATACAACGCATTGCACAAAAATATAAGGATGCAACTGATTTCCTTTTCCTCGGAAGAGGTTATAATTTTCCGGTAGCGCTGGAAGGCGCATTAAAATTGAAAGAAATCTCTTATATACATGCAGAAGGATATCCTGCTGCAGAAATGAAACATGGACCGATTGCGTTAGTTGATGAAAACCTGCCTGTGGTATTCGTGGCCACGAAAGATTCCTATTATGCAAAGATCGTGTCTAATGTGCAGGAAATCAAAGCCCGGAAAGGCAAAGTAATCGCAGTAGCCACCGCTGGTGATGAGGTGATACCGGGGATGGCCGATGATACCATGTTGGTACCGGATGCGGATGAAGTAATCGCGCCATTACTGAGTGTGATACCCTTGCAATTATTAAGCTATTATGTAGGCCTGGCCAAAGGGCTGGATGTTGATAAACCCCGTAACCTGGCAAAAAGTGTAACGGTTGAATAACAGCACAATAGTTAGGAGTCAGAAGTTAGGAGTCTGGAGTAAAAACCGGGTGAAACTCCAAACCCCAAACTCCAAACTCCAAACTTAACCCCTATGCTTCAGAATATCATTACAAAAACGCCTTTAACCGCTTTAGGATATAATTTTATAAGGGGCGAACAGGTACCCAAAGGCAAGGATGAATATTATCTGCGCAACATGCAGATTACAAATGGCATTGACTATCGCCGGTTATCTGCTTATGAGATAGAGATGCTTGTGCGTAATGGTAATACCAGCGATGACTGGAACAATATCCTTGTTTCAGATGCATTTAACCCTGAACTGGTAAAGAACTGCAAATTCTATGGCCTGGTACGTATTGGTAAATTAGAACCCTTCTGTCTGGGTTTCAGCGATTTGAAAGTATCAGTGGGCCTGTATAATTCAACCATCATCAGTTGCGATTTTGGCGATAATGTGGTGATCGACAACGTAAACTACTTATCACATTATATCATAGGCAGTGAAGTGATCATCACCAATGTGAATGAACTCGTGACCACCAATCATGCCAAGTTCGGAAACGGCATCCTGAAAGAAGGGGAAGATGAGGAAGTGCGTATCTGGATGGAGATCTGTAATGAAAATACGGGCCGCCGTGTAATGCCTTTTAATGGTATGCTGGCAGGCGATGCCTTTTTATGGAGCCGGTACAGAAACGATACTGCCTTACAGGAAAAATTCAAACTTTTTACAGAAGAAAAGTTTGAT
>JBKJPR010000088.1:0-4227 GCA_046594275.1 Sediminibacterium sp. | reverse complement strand
CTTGGTAATCACACGCTCAACGGCTCCGGTTACAGGATCGGGTACATCCACTGTATCAAACGCACCGGCTGTTTGGTTAAACACCTGATCGGCGGTAAGCGGAATGGTAAAGCGGTCGTTATCAGATGAGAAAGCGGTTACACTGTCATTTCGGATTGCGTTGAGCAGGACACTGAAAAAGCGCTGGTCGCCATTATCATCCTTACCAGGGTACATGAACGATTGATTTTGTTTTTCCCTTGCATCAATCTCTCTCCAGAGAAACTCGCTCCATACATTATCATCATCTCTTAGGTTCTCATATTCCAGGGGTTTCCTGTCTTTTACCTGGCTTCTGTCAACCGCATAATTATTCCGCAGTGCGATCTCAGGCTTGGCATCAAAACCACCCGGTGTAATGGTATCAAACCGTATACTACCCGCTCCTGCCGCATTATTTGTAGTGGTAGGCACGGCTGAGGGCTGACGAACCACTCCCCGGCTATTATTGTTAGGTACCCCGGCTGCAGGTTTAACAGTAGTATCCCTTGTGTTGGTGGCAGGCTTGGGGTTATTGGTCTTATACCGTGTTTGGGCAGTAACCTGCAGTACAGATACAGTAACCACTAATACTAAGCCGCCAAAAAAATACTTTTTCATACACACATTTATTGAAGAGTAAACGAAATATTCTGATCCAACAGCCTGGTACCACCCGGGCCTATTACTTTAATATCATCAATAATAACGGTAGAACCTGCCTGTAACCTCCTGATCAAGGCCGGGGCTTCACCTGTAAAATAAGGGCCCGTAACTTCTGCCACACCGATGCCGCTTTCTTCAAAACCTTTACCGGTACAAACCAGTGTAAAAGAAATCACATCGTATTTAACACCTTCAAATACAAAATCCCTTAATTCGGCAGCAACACCTTTCTGTACACGGAACACGTTGGCTGCTATAGGGCCACCGGCTTTCCCACCCACGGTTGCCAATGGATTGGGTACCCTTTTGATAGGTATGGTAATTTTCTGGGTATTCTTGCCATCAGAAGCTGTCACGGTTGCTGACCCTAATTTCTCACACGTTACTATAAACTGCCCTGCACCCACTTTTCGGTTATTAACACCGGCGCCATCTACACTCACCTTCACTTTTTCATCACCGCCACCACCACCTCCGGTTACGCTGAGCGGGTTTTCAAGCCCTTGGTAGAAAACCCTGGTCTTATCGGTTGATACCACTAAGCCTGAAGGAACACCTACCGTATATTTCACTTCTTTCTCAACCGTGGCAGTAGTACCATCCGGTTTTAAGAAAGAGATACGCACTCTTTTTGTATTGGAGCCTGAGTTACTGACCGTGGTCTTATACTCGGCTGAACCATCTTCTTTGATGGCTATATTGGCGCCATCAATGGTAATGGAGGGCCTGGCTGCTTTACTGAAAGCGCCTACACCCGCGGTGATCACTAATTCCTCACCGGGCATGAGGTACTGTGAATTGGTTCCGGCAAAAGCCTGGAACTCATCATAAATAACTTCCACCTCGCCGATCTTCTTATGACAATATTCAACCACCTGCGCCTCACTGTTCCGGATATCATTCTGAAACTTGCTTAAGATGGTGATACCGGCAATCGTAGGCGTCATATGAAAATAACTAAAGGCCCAGTCATTTTTGGCTGCTTCATTTTTGCTCGGGGGTATAGAAAGATCGAGTGGTAAGCTGGGGCCTACATCGGTTTTGATGCTCGGATCAATCGCTAATAACTGTGTTTTGAAATTCTGCAGTTTTGCCAGCAGTTCCTTTCCTTTCTCGTAACCTGTGGGTTTTGGTGAAACCAACAAACGGGTACCCGCTTCGAGATCATCTTCCTTAAAATCTTCCACGCCATTCACTGTTTTCAGTCCCGATTCTTTTTTCAGTTCCAGCTTCAACCCGTCAATGTAAGTATATACCTCATCGGCCAGTTTTTTTGCCTGCACGGCCCTTGGCATCCATATCTCCGCTTTTTCTTTTGTCTTGGGGTCTTCAATTTTCCGCTGGAAAGATTTGAATATATCGCTGTTATTCTGTTCAACGATCGCGCTGGCTGTTGTTAAACTGCGGTCAACGGTTTTGAACGCATTCAGAATTTCTGCTGATACATTCAGCGCCAGCAGTGCCGTAAGCACCAGGTACATCATGTTGATCATCTTCTGCCGCGGTTCCTTGGGTAGTGACATTCTTACTTAAATTTATAAATACGATTTCAATTAATTTTTTTTCCGCACTATCCCATTATCTGCCCTGCATGGCAGTAAGCATGTTACCATACAACTGGTTCAGTTTTCCCAGATTGTTAGCCAGCGCTGCGATCTGCTCTTTCGCTTTCATCGCATCATCAGCACTGGTGGCCATAGCAGCGGAAGCCTGTGCCAGTTTACCATAAAACTGGTTCATTGCTTTCAGGTTATTATTTCCTTCCTGTAATTCCAGTTCATATACCGTATTTAAAGAAGACAGGTTCTTGTTCAGAGACTGCATCTGCACATGAAACTGCTTAGTGCTTTCGGAAGCGCCATGAAAACCAGCCAATGAATGGGATGCATTGTTTACTGCATCTTTGATTCCGGCTAAAGCGATAGTAGCTTCTTTGGTTTTCGCAGAAAAATCACCGGTTGATTTTACCACATCCCCGATCTCGCCTATATTGGCAACAGTACTGTTTAGTTTTTGGAAACTTTCGCCCAGCTTGGCCAGGTTAACAGGAGTGATATTGGCATCATCCATTAATTTTTCCATGCTTTTTAAAGCAGGGTTGCCTTTTTCAACAACAACAGCCGGGGAACCCATATCAGGAGGGGGTAAAATAGCATATACGATAAAGATCAAAGCCTCAGTTGACAGACCGATCTTGAGAGCCCAGTCGGCCCATGACAGGTGAAGTATCTTTGCCATGGCTCCCAATATCACCACGGAAGCACCCAGGCACACAATAACATTTACTAAACGATTCGTTGCAGGAGAAATACCAGAAGCCATAATAGTTGTTTTTAAAAGGTAGATGATTATTTATCAGCCCATATCTTTCCAGGATAGGGGCATTCTATCGAATTCAGTTTTTTTGGAATGATGATAACAGTTGGATGTAGGCCTTATTTCTTTGATTTCGGGGCAAGGTCGATCACGCAACGGAAACCGATGTATGATTTAGCTGTGTCCTGGTACTCATAATTACGTGTACTTACCTGTAGGAAATAAGCAACATCTTTCCAGCTACCGCCACGCACCACTTTACGTTTTTCCCTTGGACGGTCCGAATCTTTCGCTTCATACCTGATATCAGGACTCATATCTGCCATAAAATTATAGGCACCTTCATAAAAATATGAACCTGTCCACTCGGCCACGTTACCCGACATATTAAATAATCCGTATTGATTGGGCCAATAATATTTAGCTGGTACTGTATAGAAACCGCCATCCTCGGCATAATTACCACGGCCGGGTTTGAAGTTGGCCAATAAGCAGCCTTTTTTATTTCTCAGATAAGGATTGCCCCATGGATACATAGAGTTGGTAAGGCCGCCACGGGCTGCATACTCCCATTCTGCTTCACTTGGTAAGCGGTAATCACCGTCAACTGCCATTTTCTTTTTTTCCAAAAATTTATTCTGGATATGGGTTCTCCAATGGCAGAAAGCCATCGCCTGTTTCCAGTTGATCCCTACTACGGGGTAATTACCGAAAGAAGGATGGGCATAATACCGCTTGGTCATTGGTTCATTATACGAGTAGGAGAAATCTCTCATCCACACAAGCGTATCGGGATACACTTTCTGATCGCCCCTCCTGATAAAATTATTCCTGGGCAGGCCGGCATTTTCCCTTTTGGCAGCAGCGGCAAGGTCAAAATATTCGATCCGGTATACGATCTTTTCAGGATCGATCTCAGGGCGGCCATACAGCCTGTTATCCGGCGCCAGGTTCAGTTCGTTCAATTTCTCAATCGTACTCTTGTCCCATTTGATAGTGGCCACTTTTTTCGGGTCCACTGCCATAGTATCATCTGCTTTATTAATACCCTGTCCGAAAAGTATTTTAAAAGCAAGGGAATCCCGTGTCCAGTTTACGAAGTAGCGATACTCATTATTGGTGATCTCCGTGGCATCCATCCAGAAACCTGGCATAGAAACCTGCCTGTTTTTGGTGGTATAATTATAACTGATATCCTCATCACTGGGGCCCATGTGAAAAGTTCCC
>JBKJPR010000053.1:0-5781 GCA_046594275.1 Sediminibacterium sp. | reverse complement strand
CCGGGCTCCGCATGCCGCGTATGCGCAAAGTGGCTATGAACGAAGTAAAGAAAGCCGGGTATCTATATGATTCTTCTGTAAATCCAGCCTGGTTGCCCGGTCGTTACAACAACCTGCACTTACCCCGCACCATATATAGGGATGAGGATATTACCAGGATACCCGCCTCCGTATCACCTTTTCTTCGTGTGCCACTGTTCTGGCTGAGCTTTAAAAATCTTCCCTACCCGGTTTACAAAGCACTGGCATTGCAGACACTAAAAAAGGATGGCTACCTGTGCCTGTATTTCCATCCCTGGGAATTTACCGGTATAGATAATTACGGTTTGCCTGGCTATACAAAAAAGCCAAACGGCGAAGCCTTGCTCCACCGCCTTTACAAACTGGTTAATGACCTGAAAAAAGAAGCTGATTTTATTTCAATGAATAGTTATATAACCAGCATCAGGAAAGATTGATTCATATCTTACCCGAACATTTTATTCCCTGGCATATCCAGAAAAAAATAACCTCAACATTCGGTGTTCCCTGTTCGATATTCAATTGATTTTATCGCTGCCAAAATATTTGTGCAATATTTCCGGTAAAACAATCGCATCTTTCGTTTGATTATTCTCCAGCAAACACGCAACGATTCTTGGCAGGGCCAGAGAACTTCCGTTCAATGAATGTGTTAACTGCATTTTACCATCGGCATCTTTGAAGCGGCATTTCATCCGGTGGGTCTGGTAATTTTCGAAATTGCTTACACTGCTTACTTCTAACCAGCGTTCCTGGGCCGCGCTGAACACTTCAAAATCGTAGGTGATGGCGCTGGCAAAACCCATATCTCCTCCACATAAAAGCAGTATACGGTAAGGCAATTGCAATGCCTGCAGCAGTTTCTCAACATGTGCCACCATTTCATCCAGCACCGCATAGCTTTTGTCGGGATGCACAATCTGGATGATCTCTACCTTTTCAAACTGGTGTACCCGGTTCAGGCCGCGCACATCTTTTCCAAAACTTCCCGCCTCCCGTCTGAAACAGGGTGAGTAGGCGGTCATTTTAATGGGTAGTTCTTCCTGTTTTACGATCGTATCCCTATAAATATTGGTAACCGGCACTTCGGCGGTTGGTATCAGGTAAAAATTATCAGCAGTGGCATGGTACATCTGTCCTTCCTTATCCGGCAACTGGCCGGTGGCAAAAGCGCTGGCTTCGTTTACCATAAAAGGCGGCAGGTATTCGGTATAGCCAGCGGCCGTATTATAGTCGAGAAAATACTGAACCAGTGCCCGCTGCAGTTTGGCTCCCTTACCCTTATAGAGGGGGAAGCCGCTGCCGGTTATTTTGGCGCCTGTTTCAAAATCTACCAGGTCATATTGTTTGATCAGGTCCCAATGCGGTACAGAACCAGCAGGCAAAACAGGAATGGCACCACCTTCCCGTACCACTACATTGTTTTCGGGTGTGCGGCCGGCAGGTACTTTTTCTGCAGGTAAATTGGGCAATATCACCAGTGTATCCTGCAATTGTTTTTCTACCTGCGCCATTTGCTCTTTCAAAGGCTCAAGACTGGACTTCCAGCCAGCCACATCTGTTTTTATGGTTTCTGCGGCTTCTTTTTTACCCTGCCCCATTAGTTTGCCGATCTCTTTTGAAGCGGCATTCACCTTAGCCTGCGTAGTGTCGAATTCAGCCTGTCGTTTTTTGCGTTCATCATCCAGGGCAATGATCGTATCCACCAGCTCAGGCTGACTGAAATGCTTGATTGCCAGCCTTTGTTTTACTTCCGTTGTATTGTTGCGCAATACATTCACTTGTAACATATCAAATCAATTTGCGGCAAAGATAACTTTTGCCGGTTGATGATGGCATGCTTCCACGGTTTACCTTTGCAGTATTATGTTGATCACAGACGATTTACAACAAAGGTGGTGGACCCTCGAAGCGAAATTGGTAGAGCGTTTTGGCAAAAAACCCGACCTGGAAGCGGTACTGTTTTTAATAGGCCTGCAGGAAACGGGTTTTACAGCAGAAAAGATCTCCAAGGAACAGAAGCAGGATCTGATGCATGTGGCTGTTTGCAGGGTACTAAGCCAGAGCGGTTATTATGCCCTGGAGGGTAATGATGCGGATGGATGGCCTCACTACCAGCAAATAAAGGAATTACCGGTTATGGTGTTGCCGGTACAGGAGAATTTTATCAAAGACCATGTTTTACTCTATTTCGAACAGCAGGGGTTTTAAGCCGGGCCCATAATTAATTTTACCTGATCATTTTTTATTTAATATTTGCAGTAATAAAACCTACACTTTATGACCTTTCCAGCAGATGTTCATTACACCAAGGACCATGAATGGATTCGATTAGAAGGTAATGTGGCCACGATCGGCATTACTGATTTTGCACAGCATGAGCTGGGCGATATTGTATATATTGACATTAATACTACCGGCAAAACCCTGTCTGCAGAAGAGATATTCGGTACGGTAGAAGCTGTGAAAACCGTGAGCGACCTTTTTTTACCCGTTGCCGGCACTATTAACGAAGTGAATCCGTTACTGGAGAAGCAGCCCGAGCTGGTAAATACTGACCCTTATGGTGAGGGCTGGATGATTAAAATGACTGTAGCTGATACAGCCAGTGTAGATGCTTTATTGAACAAAGATGCGTATGTTGCATTAGTGGGATAAATCCCTTAACCACCATTCATGGTACTTATATATTTACAACCTTATACCTAATTCGCCTGTTTTTGGAAGTAGTTAAAAAATATGACGAACCCGAACTGGTACTGTTGCTCAAACAACGTAGCCAGCATATATTCAGTTACCTCTATGATAACTATTCAGGGGCACTGCATACCATTATTATGAACATAGTGAGCGAAGAGGAGTTGGCCAACGATGTATTGCAGGAAGTATTTGTTAAAGTCTGGAAACAGATAGATAGTTACGATAGCAGTAAAGGCAGACTATTTACCTGGATGCTTAATATAGCACGCAATGCTTCTATTGATACAATCAGGAGCAGGGGATACCAGAACAACCGACAAAACCGGGAACTAACAGAAGACGTATATATGGCAGGCGGTACCAGCGAGATAAGGACAGACCAGATAGGACTGCGTAAAGTGGTACATAGCCTAAAGGAGGAATACAAAGTGTTGGTTGAATTATCTTATTTTCAGGGATATACCCAGGATGAGATATCTAAAATGCTCGGAATTCCTTTAGGCACCGTAAAAACAAGATTAAGAAGCGCATTAATTCAATTAAGAGAAATTATTAAACCCTGAAGTGGATATCAAAGCTTACATAGAAAATGGTGTGATTGAAAGCTATGTTTTAGGCATGGCTGAAGCACAGGAAGCTGCAGAGCTGGAGCAATTAAGCCGCCAGTATCCTGAGATAAGGCAAGCTATTGACAAATTTGAAGCAGTACTGGAAGAGACAGCGCTTGCTGGTGCAACGCCTCCTCCTGCTTATGTAAAACAGGAATTATTTACAGCACTTGCGGGTGAGTTCAGCGATGAAAAGGAATCAGCGAGGCTGGTTGCTATGCCCAGGACTAATTTTGGCTGGACGCGTTATGTAGCCGCCGCTTCGGTTATTCTTTTAGTGGTGAGCGCTGCATTGAATGTGTATTTCTATAGCCAATTCCGCTCTACTGCAACGGCCTACCAGGCTTTATTGATTGAAAAAAGCAGTCTGCTTGCTGAAAACCAGAATACCCAGACCAGGATACTTAATCTCTACCAGGAAATGCAGATGATGAGTGACCCTACAGTGGCAAAAGTATCTATGCCCGGCGTTCCCGGTAAAGAGAATAACCTGGCTACTGTTTTCTGGGATACCAAAACAAAAGACGTTTACCTCTTAACCAATAAGCTACCTGAACCCGCCGCAGATAAGCAATACCAGCTCTGGGCCATGGTTGATGGCAAACCGGTGGATGCCGGGCTGATCGGCGCTTGTGGAGGTCTTTGTAAGATGAAGAACATTCCAAAAGCCTCCCTGTTCGCTATTACCCTGGAGCAAAAAGGCGGTAGCCCAACCCCTCACCTCGACCAGATGTATGTGGCTGGTAAAGTTGGGTAGTTATGCTATCTTTCTGCCCTAATCTATTCTCAATTTGACAATAAACCGTTTTCTTCCTGCTATTGCTTGGTTAATGCTGAGCCTGGTACTATTTTGTGTACCCGGCTCAACCTTTCCTAAAAGCCCGTTATGGGCAGTTTTTCACGCAGATAAGTGGGCCCATTTCATCCTTTTCTTTATTCTTTGCTTTTTATTTGCCCTTCCTTTCAGAAACAGTAGTATAGAAGCTCCCCAACGGCATAAATGGTTCCTCTTAATTATGTTGCTGGGAATAGGTTATGCGGTAATGATAGAATTCGTTCAGAAATACTGGGTAGCAAACCGGTCTTTTGAAACCTGGGACATTGCGGCGGGAAGCGCAGGCTGTTTCCTGGCCTGGTTGAACAATAAGCGGCTTTTCATCAGTACAGTTCCGTAAAAAAAATTGGTCCCGATGGAAATCGGGACCGCAACCAAAACTAACTGCTTATGAGAAAATTGAAAATTTCGTTTTTGATACTTCTACCTATATATACTCAAAACCTATGCCACCCGGATTGTTTTTTCTGTTAATAGTTTCTAAATAGATACAGAACCGTCTTTTTACGCTGTATGAAAGGGAAAGATCTTTATAATAGATACAAAATGAGGTCAATGGTTTAACAATGAATTGTTAAACCAGTTTCCAAAAATCCCTATCAATCGGGGAAAAAAATCAACAGTTTTCAGGAAAATCATATCAGAATTTCTGTCCCAACCAGTTCATAACAGCCATTCCCAGCCTATTTTTACAACTATGCCGTATTTTAACTGGAACGACAGTATCAATTTTTTAACCAAGCTCAGCCTGCGGCGGCTGTGGAACGCTGCCATGGTGTATAGCAGTTACCAGTTAACCCGGCTAACAGGCAAGCCGGTTCAATGGGGCTACCCTATTTCTATCTCGTTTGAGCCAACTACCTCCTGCAACCTTCGTTGTCCGGAATGCCCCAGCGGCCTCCGTGCTTTTACCAGGCCTACCGGTATGCTGGAAAAGAGTTTTTTCAGGCAAACTATTGATGATATTCATAAAAAGCTTCTTTACCTGATTTTCTATTTCCAGGGAGAGCCCTACCTGAACCCCGATTTCCTGAGTATGGTGAAATATGCGCATGATAAAGGCATCTATACCGCCACTTCTACTAATGCCCATTATCTTACCGATGAGAAAGCAAAACAAACCGTAGAGAGCGGCCTGGACCGGCTGATCATTTCTATTGACGGCACCACACAGGATATATACCAGCAATACCGGGTAGGCGGCAAACTGGACAAGGTACTGGAAGGTGCACGCAATATGGTGAAATGGAAGAAACAGATGAAAAGTAAAACCCCTTTTATCTTTTTTCAGTTTCTTGTGGTCAAACCCAATGAACACCAGATCGATGACATAAAAAGACTTGGCAAAGAAATCGGCGTTGACCAGGTACGCTTTAAAACGGCCCAGGTATACGACTTTGAAAAGGACCCGCACCAACTAATCCCCATCAATAACAAATACAGCCGTTATAAAAAAGATGCTGCGGGTAATATGAAAGTAAAAAGTGGACTCAGTAATCATTGCTGGAAACTCTGGCATGCCAACGCAATTACCTGGGATGGATTGGTGGTGCCCTGCTGTTTTGATAAAGATGCCACACATCAATTAGGCAACCTGAAAACACAAAGTTTCAAAGA
>JBKJPR010000300.1:0-8524 GCA_046594275.1 Sediminibacterium sp. | reverse complement strand
TCCATGTAACATGCTCTTCCCATAATTGTCGCATGGCTGTTTTTAAATCAGAAGCTGGTGAACTCATGGATACACTTCCCATATTCATTGGGGTATCGTCCATGCTTTTCTCTTTAGTGCCATTGCTATTACAGGCAGAAAGTCCTATTACGATTGAGGCACAAATCATCGTAGATAATGCCAAAGCTAATTTTGTTTTTTTCATTTGAATTTATTTGAAGTTATGAAAACAATAATGAAGCCATAAAGGTTAGCATTGTAATATGAAAATCGTTACACAACATTGGGAATAAGTTACACACTTCACACATTTATGACTGTTTCTTTGCTTTTATTTATGGTCTATAAATATGCGTTTGCAAAGTCATGTAAACTTGAATTTGTGTGGGATGCTGTTTAGGGTGACGTACAACACTTAAAAGTACACACCTCACATCTAAATAAAATCAATCCCCTAAAATAAGTTTGATTAACAATAACACCCTTATACCCTTCGTTTCCCGGGTAGATGGTTTTTCTACCCGGGAAACGAAGGTTGTATTATCTACCTCAAAAACGAAGCCATCTACCCGCAAAACGAAGGGGCTTACCCATCCGGTTTATTAAGCGGGAAATATCCTTTTGAAAAATCCCTGCAGATTGCTGAGTCCTGGCAGGATCACAGTTTGGTGATTTTTCTATTCATTACTTTCTTTATCAACTCTATCCCCAGTACACAGGCAACGGTAGCTACCAGGATCATTTTCATCATATTCCAGTCTAAAGCGGTGGTTTTAAAAATGGTTTCTAAAAATGGCAGGTACACGATTGATAGTTGCAGGCCAACCGTGAGTACAATGGCGCCCCACATGCCCGGATTAGCAAATACGCTGGATGAAAACACAGAGTGATAACTAAACCGAACCGATAGTGCATTGCCTAACTGAACAAAACAAAGTAAGGTAAATACCATGGTTTGCTGCGTTCTTACATCATATCCCTGCCTGACTGCCCATATCTGGATAAGAATAACCGCTACTGCCATCAGTATACCTGTTGAGAGTATCTTTGATATCATGCCTCCGGCAAATAAATTTTCTTTTGGTGGCCTGGGTGGCCGATTCATAATATCTTCTTCTGCCGGTTCTGCTGTTAGGGCCAGTCCGGGCAACCCATCTGTTACCAGATTGATCCAGAGTATGTGAATAGGCAATAAAGGGATGGCCATGCCCAATACCGGTGCAAAGAAAATAGTGAGTATTTCAGCCAGGTTGCAGGATAGTACATATAAGATGAATTTCCGAATGTTTTCATAAATTCTCCTGCCCTCTTTTACTGCTTTTACAATAGTGGCAAAATTATCATCAAGCAATATCATATCTGCCGCTTCCTTGGAAACATCCGTACCTGTAATACCCATGGCTACGCCAATATCTGCCTGTTTCAATGAGGGCGCATCATTCACCCCATCACCTGTCATGGCTACAAACTCTCCGTTGGCTTGTAACCCTTTTACAATGTTTAGCTTTTGTTCAGGAGATACCCTGGCATATACAAAAATGTTTTTTATTTCACGGCTGAATGCTTCGGCAGAAAGTTTTGCCAGGTCGGCGCCCGTCCTTGTTTCGGGGGTTTCCTTATCAGCCATTTGCAAACGCTGTGCAATGGCGGAAGCAGTAAGTGGCTGATCACCTGTAATCATAACTGTTTTGATGCCTGCAGTTTTACATTGCCGGATGGCTTCAATAACTTCTTCTCTTGGCGGATCGATCATGGCCACCATTCCCAGGAATTCAAGTTCTTTTTCTATTTCCTCCCGCATATCAACGGGTTTTTGATCAAATATTTTGTAGGCAAAAAATAACACCCGCAAGCCATCTGCCGCCCATTGCTGGTTCAGGTCCAGCCACTCCTGCGTTTGGCTCTTATATTTTTCCGACAATACTTCCAAAAGCCTTACAGGCGCCCCCTTAACAAATAATATCCATTTATCCTGGTTTTCATGAAGGGTGCTCATACGCATTCTTACTGAATCGAATGGCAATTTAGCGTTAAGCGGATATTTTTTATCGGAATCCTCTTTTGTATTTCCTTTTTCCAACGCGTATGCCACCAATGCAGTTTCCGTAGAATCTCCCAATAGTTTTTTATCTTCCGAAAACCGAACTTCATTATTCAAAAGCATAGCATGCCTTAACAATTCATCATTTCCCGTTGACGCGTGTATCTTTTCTACGGTCATGATGTTTTGGGTAAGCGTGCCGGTTTTGTCACTACAGATATACGTTACAGAACCTAAGGTTTCCACGGCAGGCAGCTTTCTCACCAATGCTTTTTGCTTAACCATACGGCGTGCGCCTTTTGCCAGGGCTATGGTAATAACAGCCGGAAGCGCTTCGGGCAATGCCGCCACTGCCAGTGAAAGCGCTGTCAGGAACATAAGCAAAGGAGGCTCTCCGCGCCACAACCCAAAGCCAAAAACAAGCACGCAAATAACGAGTACTACAATGGCCAATTGTTTGCTAAATACAGCGAGGCGTTTCTGCAATGGGGTTTTTTGGTCTTCTATTTCAAGCAATCCCGCAATCTTTCCTATCTCCGTATCCATGCCTGTGGTGGTAACCACTGCTTTTGCTGAGCCATTACTTACAATGGTTCCTTTAAAAATCATATTAAGCTGATCACCAGGGCCCATGTTCTCAGTTTGTATCGCGGCAATTATTTTTTCTACGGCGTGACTTTCGCCGGTCAATGATGCTTCTTCGGTTTTAAAGGCACTGACTTCTATTAACCTTGCATCGGCGGGAACGATATCGCCGGCACCCAGCAATATGATATCGCCGGGAACAAGTTCACCCGCTTCTATCTTTATATGATTGTTTTCCCTGATCACCAGGGCAAATTGCGCCGCCATTTTCTGCAGCATTCGCACTGCTTCTTCCGCATTGTTCTCCTGCGCAAAACCTATCCATGCGTTCCCGATAATAATAGCCAAAATCACATACGCATCCAGATGATCGCCAACAACAAATGATATGACAACTGCAATGAGTAAAATAATGATCATTACATCCTTAAACTGTCCAAGGAGTATGGATAATTTAGATTTACGCGGCGCCTCTTTTAATGTATTCTTCCCATGGTTCTCCTGCAGGGATGGAATCAGGCTGTTTGTTATACCGGAAGCTGATGTGTTAAGTTTTCTTAGGACTTCTACTTCCGTAAGTGTATACCATTCATCCATACCGGTGATAATTTAAAAATTAGGACGTAATCACAGACTCATGCTAAAAGTAAAGAATTAAAAGGGGAAATCAGGGGGCTAAACCCTGGATTGGATTGGCATGACTTTTTTGTGTCGCGTATCCTTTACCAGCCAATTCTTTCCACAGCCTTTTTAGACGTAAAACTGTGCACTGCATTATGATGGGAGACTTTGCGGTTCGTATCAGATCCGTCTTCCTGTATTAATCACATTCACACCATTGAACCTTGTTGTAGCACAACCATGTGATACGGCGCTAACCTGAGAAGGCTGGCCCTTGCCATCGAAGAAAGAACCGCCTAAACGGTAATCCTTTTCATCACAGATGGCGGCAACGGAATTCCAGAATTCCTGTGTGTTGGATTGATAGGCAACATCTTTCAGCAGGCCGGTTATCTGTCCATTTTTTATTTCATAACAAAGCTGGCCACTGAACTGGAAATTATATCGTTGCTGGTCTATAGAATAAGAATTTCTACCCAATATATAAATGCCTTTCTCAACATTTTTTATCATGTCCATTGCACTTAAAGGCATTTTGCCTGGCTGCAATGAAACATTAGGCATACGCTGGAATTGAACGCTGCTCCAGCTATCCGCATAAGAACTGCCATGCGATTCGGTTAGGCCCAGGATATGTGCCTGGTCGCGGGTTGCCTGGTAATCAACCAATATGCCGTCTTTAATAATGTTCCAGTTTTTTGTTTTTACACCTTCATCGTCATATCCCACTGCGCCTAAAGAACCGGGCTGTGTTTTATCGCCCATGAAATTAACCAGTTTGTTTCCGAAGTTAAAATTCTTTGCTTTCCATTTATCTAATGTCACAAAACTGGTTCCGGCATAGTTCGCTTCATAGCCCAATACACGATCCAGTTCAGTAGGGTGACCAACGGATTCATGGATGGTAAGGAAGAGATTGGTAGGATCCAGTACCAGGTCATATTTGCCGGGCTCTACCGGTTTAGACTTTAATTTTTCATCTAATTGCAGCGCCGCGATCTTTGCATCTTCCAGCATATTATAACGCTTCTTATATACCGTAAAATGGGTCTGTATCTCTTCATTCTTATCCGGTACCAGGTATTCATATCCCATTCCCACCGGTGCGCTTAACGCATTGCGTGTTTCAAACCTGCCTGATTGTTTATCGGTTTTGGTAAGTGAGAATGTGGGCCAGATGCGATGAATATCCTGGTCAATGTAGGAACCATCTGTAGAAGCGAAATATTTTTGTTCATTCACCTGGTAGAGCTGGGAAGTTGCAAAGGTTGCTCCGTTTGTTAAAGCAGCCGCATTTACCGATAACAACAGATCGATCTTGTCTTTTATGGGGATCTCAAATGCATTTTTTTCTACCGGTGTTTTCCAGGATACTTCACCATAGCCTTTTTGTGGCGCCAGCTTAACCGGTTCATCTATAAGTTTAGAATTTACTTTAGCGATCTGTACAGCCAATGCGGCTGTTTTAGCGATATTATCGGTGCTAAGGTTATCTGTTGCAGCAAAACCCCAGCAGCCATTCACAATTACCCGTATACCCATTCCATACGATTCGGTATTGGCTATATTGTCAACACGCTTTTCACGCGTAGTGATAAACTGGTTGAGGTACCTTCCTATACGCACATCCACATAGGATGCGCCTTTTGAACGGGCCGCATTCAAAGCAATATCGGCCATTTGCTTTTTGACAGCAAGCTCTACAGGCGTTAGAGATTCTTCAAGTGTAATACTTTTGCCAAAACCAGGAATAGATTGCAATACAGATGCACTTAATCCTACACCGGTATAATATAAAAAATTCCTTCTTTTCAATGTATGTTTTTTTATTGTAAGCTGATCGTTCCAGATACTCTTGTGTATCCCACAGTACAATCATTATACCGCATCAGACAAAGAAGTAAATGTGAAGTCCCTGATCTTCAGTGGCGGTAACAGGTAATGGTTTGTTGACTCGCCGCTTACACATCTTTCAGGTTTGCCCATCGCTTCAATATTGTTTAGCATGATGACCGGACTTTCATTGAAACGGAAGTTTTTCACCGGAAATTTGATAACCCCATTTTCAATATAAAAAGTTCCATCGCGGGTGAGGCCGGTGAGTAATAGTGTTTGCGGATCAACCGTACGGATATACCAGAGACGTGTTACCAGGATACCTTTATCGGTACCTTTTATCAGATCCTCTAAGGAAGCTGTTCCTCCCTCCATGATCATACTATCCGGACCGGGAATGGCTTTTACCCCTTGTTTTTGCGCCCAGTAACGGGAGTAATACATATTCTTTACAATGCCTTTGTCGATCCAGGTAATTTTCTCCTGCGCCCTTCCGTCGCCGTTCCAGGTGCTGGTGGGCAATTGGGGATTTTGCGGGTCGGAGTAAATGGTTACACGTTCATCCACCAGTTTTTCTCCCAGTTTTGTTTTGCCACCGGGTTTGCTTAAAAAACTGCGGCCCTCATCAGCAAGGCGCGCATCCAATGAGAACATGAGATTCTCCAGTAGAACAGATACTGCGGCCGGTTCTAATATCACTGTATATTTTCCGGGTTCTATTGCTTTTGCTGCTCCGGAACCTGACGCTTTCTTTGCAGCAATAGTGGTTGCTTTTTTTACATCCAGTTGGGAAAAATCGTTATAGCCTTTTGAGGCATAACCCGAACCTTTCCCATCCTCGGTCCTTAGCGTAACATTAAAAGCAACATTGGTGGAGGTGTTATAGGCAAACAACCCATGCGAATTCATCATAGCTGCAAAACCGGCGCTGTTTTCGAGGAAGCCTGCAGCTACCTGTTTGGTATCTTTGGCAATCTGTAAACTGGTGGCTACTGCATCTGCACGGTCCTTTGGTGTCATTGCAGCGGTTGCTGCCACATAGGTTTTGGATTCTGCATATTGCTGGGGCCCTAAGAACGAGACAAATTCGGGGTTTTCGGGCGCCAGTTGTGCAAGATCTTCTGAACGCCTCACTACCTTTTCCAGTGAAGCATCATCGAACTCATTAATGGTTGCGACGCCAGATTTTTTTCCATAGGCTGATGATACAACCAATGTGCTTTGACTCACGCCACCGCTCGTACTCACAGCGTTACGGGCATAACGGATATTTCCGCCATCCGAACCGTTCAGGTTCACTTCGCATTCATCCGCTTTTGAATAACTGAGTACTTTTTTCAGTAAAGCCTCTGCTTCTTGTTTAGTTAATATTGGCATATTAAATTTTTCTTGCTGTGTTAATTACGTTTACTCCATTAAAGCGAGCGGTTGATGAACCATGTGAAACGGCGCTCGCCTGCCCTGGCTGGCCTTTGCCATCGAAGAAAGAACCACCCAAGCGGTAATCACTCTGATCCGCGATGCCCACACAGGCGTTCCAGAATTCCTGGGTATTGGCCTGGTAGGCTACATCTTTTAGCATACCAACGATCTTACCGTTTTTGATCTCATAGTATAATTGTCCGCCAAACTGGAAATTATACCGTTGCTGATCTATGGAAAAAGAGCCGTCACCAATTATATAAATGCCTTTTTCCACACCTTTAATCATATCATCAATGCTTTTTTTCTCTTTACCGGGCAATAAGGAAATATTGGCCATCCGTTGAAACTGGACGCTGCTCCAGTTATCTGCGTAGCAACATCCCTGCGATTCATTTAACCCGAGTATATGTGCCTGGTCCCTTATCACCTGGTAGTTCACCAAAGTGCCATCTTTAATGATATCCCATTGTTTTGTACGCACCCCGTCATCATCATAACCCACTGCACCCAGGGAACCCTTTTGCGTTTTATCAGCTACGATGTTCACGATATTGCTGCCGAAGTTGAACTTTTTTGATTCCCATTTATCCAGTGTAAGAAAACTGGTTCCCGCATAATTTGCCTCATACCCTAATACACGATCCAGTTCTGTAGGGTGGCCCACCGATTCATGAATGGTTAACCATAAATGGGAAGGATCTAATATAAGATCGTATTTACCGGGTTCAACAGATTTCGCAGTTACTTTTTCACCGGCCTGAATGGCGGCCGCTTTTGCATCTTCCACCATATCATAACGGTCAGCATACAAAGTAGTAATGCCATTTATTTTACCTTTTGCATTTGACTGTAAGTATTCGTAACCCATACCGCGTGGTGAACTCAATGCATTACGTGTTTCAAATTTTCCAGACTTAGCATCAATCCTGGTAACAAAGAAGGTAGGCCAGATGCGATGCACATCCTGGTCAATATAAGATCCATCGGTAGATGCAAAATACTTCTGCTCATTTACCAGGAAAAGCAGGGAGTTAATATAATTTGCGCCATTTTTCATAGCAGCATCATTTACTGCAAGCAGGAGATCTGCCTTTTCTTTTATGGGTACCTCGAATGCATTTTTTTCAATGGGCGCTTTCCAGGAAACTTCCCCATAACCCTTATGCGGGGCGAGTTTTACCGGTTCCACCAGCAGTCTTGCATTTTCTTTGGCAATCTGTACGGCGAGCGAAGTGGCTTTCGCAATGCTGTCATTGTCGAGTTTATCAGTAGCAGCAAAACCCCAGCTTCCGTTGGCAATTACCCGGATGCCCATGCCATACGATTCTGTATTCACCGTATTCTCTACTTTGTTTTCGCGGGTAATAACGTATTGATTCAGGTACCGACCGATGCGCACATCGGTATAGGCTGCCCCTTTTGATCTTGCCGCATTCAAAGCCACATCTGCCATTCGCTTTTTCAAGGCAACGTCTACAGGGGTTAATGCTTCTTCAACCGAGATCGGGGAACCAAATACAGGAATGCCCTGTAAAACAGAAGCACCCACTCCTAAGCCTGCCAGGTGCAGGAAGTTTCTTCTCTTCAAGTTAGTTTCATTTTAGGTTAAACAGAATATGTTTTTTTTAACACATAGGCTGATAGAAAAACATAGAACGCATAGAATACTGACCTTTATTTACATTGAAATCAACCTATTTTTAATAGAATCAAACGTTAAGCTTTAGTAATGTAAGAAGTTTACATAAAAAGGAGCTATTTATCTGCTTCTTTTAAAAGTTCTATACGGCATCGGATAATGAAGTAAAGGTAAAGTCCCTGATCTTCATTGGCGGAACGATCATGTTCCCGGTTCTTTCCGGTTTGCCCAGTTCTTCCACATTATTCAGCATGATAACGGGACTCTCATTGAACCGGAAGTTTTTAACAGGGAACTGGATCTTACCATTCTCTATATAAAAAGTTCCGTCACGGGTAAGGCCGGTAAGTAGTAATGTTTGGGGATCAACATTTCTG
>JBKJPR010000213.1:0-2720 GCA_046594275.1 Sediminibacterium sp. | reverse complement strand
ATCCCGTTCTTACAGTCGTAACTGATATGGCCAAAAAGCCAGTCGTTATGTTGTTGGACAAACTGACTGAGTTGCGGGAGTATATTTTCTGCGGCGCTGAATATATCAACTGCCCCTGCTGCTGCCAGGCATTCAACGGCTTGATAGTCGGAATGATATTGATGGTTATCTAAAAAAGAACAAATGTTGAACCGGTTCACCCAGTTCAACATTTGCTGTTTGATAACACCAGGATGTTGTATAAAGAAAGATGCGGTTATTCTTTTCACCTTAGAAGGGGGCAATGATCAGTAATCATCATCTTCATCGTCATCAAATCCACCAGATTTATCGTTGAAGAGATCAAATTCTTTAAAGTCTTCATCCAGTTTAAAGTCATCCTCCGCTTCTTTCTTTTTACCCGTACCCACCGCTTTCTTTCCTTTACTCTTGGGAATATCGAATTCATCAAAATCCGGATCCCAGTCGTCATCTTCTTCGGGCTTTTCCCATTCATCATCCACTTCTTCGGTTTCATCCTCCTCCTCTTCATCCTCCTTTGATTTTTTGGCGGAAGCTTTCGAAGCAGATTTTTTCGGAGGTGGCTTGGTATCCGTCTCCTCATCGTCATCATCCAAATCAGCATCGTCTTCCAATTGCTTTTTGCTTTTAGGAGACGGCTTTACCTCAGCATTTTTTGCCGGTGTACTCTTTGGGGTAGTGGATTTAATATCCTTATCAGATTTCGGTGCCATATTCTAATAAGATTGATTGCGTAAAATTTCAACGCAAATTATTATTAACCAAAAATATTTTTCAATCACAAATGAAGTGCCAATTAATTACTACACGTGAACAATCTGATCCCTTCCCGGTCCATTGGAAACATATCTAACCGGTACCCCGATATAGTTATTGATAAAGCTAATATAGTTATTCATAGTTTCAGGTAATTCCTCCGATTTCCTTATCTGGGTGGTATCCAGGTTCCAGCCTTTAAAACTTTCCAAAACAGGGTCAATCTTCATTCTCGACATCTGGAAAGGGACTTCTTTGGTTTCTTTACCGTTGATCTTGTACGCGGTACAAACCTTTAATTCGTCAAATGCATCCAGCACATCGGCCTTGGTCATGATCACCTGGGTTATGCCATTCAGCATACAGGCATATTTCAGGGCAACCAGGTCCAGCCAGCCGCAACGCCGCGGTCTGCCTGTTGTAGCGCCGAACTCATTTCCTATTTTGCGCAGTTCTTCCCCGGTAACATCATCCAGTTCACTGGGAAATGGTCCGCCTCCTACCCTTGTACAATAGGCTTTGCTAACACCCATTACCTCATTAATCTTTTTTGGCGATACACCCAGGCCGGTACAAACTCCCGCAGAAATGGTATTGGAAGAAGTAACAAAAGGAAAGGTTCCAAAATCGATATCCAGCATACTTCCCTGTGCGCCTTCGGCCAATACTTTTTTACCTGCTGTGATCTGGTCATTGATGAAATATTCACAATTGATCACATTCAGTGTTTTCAGAAACTCAAGTGCTTCAAAGAATTCTTCTTCCCATGCGGAAATATCTTCAATAAAATGAAAATTGTCTAACAGCTTCTGGTGTTTTAACCTGAGTTTAATATACTGGGTGGTAAAACTCTTGTCGAGCAGGTCTCCTACACGTAATGCATTCCTGCCAGTCTTGTCCATATACGCAGGTCCAATTCCTTTCAAAGTAGAGCCTATCTTATTTTCACCTTTTGCCAATTCCGATGCTTTATCCAGCGCCCGGTGGGTAGGAATGATGATATTGGTTCTTTCTGAAATGAAAAGGTTCTTTTTTACATCAATACCATAGGCTGCCACTGCATCGCATTCTCTTTTCAGGGTCACAGGATCCAGTACCACCCCATTACCGATCACGTTAACTTTATTCTGGTGAAAGATACCGGAAGGTATCTGGTGCAATACCATTTTTTTGCCATCCACGTATAAGGTATGCCCCGCATTCGGACCTCCCTGAAAACGGGCAATGATGTCGTAATTGGGTGCGAAATAATCTACTATCTTCCCCTTTCCCTCATCTCCCCACTGTAAACCTAGAATTACATCAACCATACAATTTTTTTGAATCGGGACAAAAATAGGGGTTAGTTTGTGGTTTGTGGTTTGTAGTCTGTGGTTTATTTTTTTTGCCGCCGCCACAGACTGCACACATGCTTATTCTTCTGTATCAAAACGATCAACTGTTTGTATTCCGTTCAATGATTTCAGGCGGGTAACCAGTTCTTCCAGTTCTTCTTTATCGTGTACAAATACTTTAATGGTTCCTTCAAATAATCCTTCACGGGATTCGATGGTGAGGCCGGAAATATTGATACGCAGGTCGCCGCTGATTACATTGGTGATCTTGTTGATCACACCCACATCATCCATTCCCACGATCTTTAAGCCGGTAAGGAAAGATATTTCTTTATTCTTGGCCCATTTCGTTTTTACCACCCTGTGGCCGTAATTGGATAACAATTGCGCTGCATTAGGGCAACTGGTTCGGTGGATGATCAATCCTTTACCGGTACTTACAAAACCAAATACATCATCTCCCGGTATTGGGTTGCAGCATTTGGCCAGATTATACATAATCTTGTCGCTGCTCTCTCCAAATATGATTAGTTCTGAATCTTTTCCTTTATTGGTTTTTGGATGTGATGGATCGTGATGGAGTTCAGGGATAACCGGTTTGGGTTTGGG
>JBKJPR010000061.1:0-3809 GCA_046594275.1 Sediminibacterium sp. | reverse complement strand
ACATTATACCGCTACAAAAAATGAAGACCTGTTTAGAAAATATGTCTTGATCGGAAGGGAATTATACCCCAAAGAACCCTGGGATGAGTACGAGATTGATTACATGGACAAGAACTTATCCCTTGCCCAGAAAACAGAAATCTATGATAAAGAGGATGCAGGCGGAAACCTAAGCGAGATTAAATACCTGCAGTTCGGTGATGTATTTGTGAACGTAAAGAACAAAGAGAAAGGCCTGGACAGTTTGAAACAGCAATACTATATTCTGAAAGGCGTGGATGCCTTTAAAAAAGCCTATGCCAAGAATAACCAGAATGCCATTGCTGCTTTCAATGTAGGGGTTATCTATTATAATATGTACGGGGATTATGATGATAAATTTGCTGCTAATATCCGCAACCTGCAAATACTGAATGCCAATAAGCCAGTAGAAAAAGACCCGAAGAAAAAAGCAGCGGCTGAGGCCAGATTCAAGGAGCAGGCTGACCAACTAAAAAAAGCAAATTTGGATATTGAAAAACCACTGATGGATAACCTGAATACCTCTATTGAATGGCTTGAAAAAGCGTATATCATATTGAAGAATAAGGCTACCCGCACCAATACAGAAAAAAGCGTTATCAATAAAAGCGTGGACTTCCTGGCAAACCTATATACCTATAAACGCGATAGGGTAAGAGGCAAGGACATGAAAGCTTTTGATGCTTATGATGCAAAATTCAAAGAATATGATTCACTACATGGGAAGTATTAATACATTGCATTTCAGTAAATAAAAAACACAATCTATAAAAGATCCGGTTAATCAAATTAACCGGATCTTTTTATTGAAACCACCTGCATGCTATCAGGTAAAACGCTAACTTGAATGTTATATTATTTACCTCATCCTAAACCTTTTCTATGTTAGCCGGAAAATACCTGAAAGCCACAGTGTATACTTTACTCATCCTGTTCCTGTTTACTTTTTCCAGGAATAAAAATATCCTGCCCGATAAAAAAGAGATTCCGGATGTAACCGAACCTGGTGTCCGTATCAAGACCTTGGTGACTAACTATGGTATTATTTGGGGTATGGATTTCCTGCCCAATGGGGATATGTTATTTACTGAAAAAAAGGGTAAGATGTACCGGTTCAGCGGAACTAAGGTTACCGAGATCAGTGATGTACCCCCTGTGAACAGCAATGGACAGGGTGGGCTGCTCGATATAAAAGTGCATCCCAAGTATGCATCTAACGGCTGGATATACTTTACTTATTCCGGGTTTGATAACAACAGCAAGGGTATCCTGGTACTGGCCAGGTTTAAACTATCAGGAGATAAGTTCAGCAATATGGAGACCTTGCTCAAAACTTCCACACCTGATCTTTGGTCGGGCCATTATGGAAGCCGGATCACTTTCGACAAACAGGGCATGTTGTATGTAAGTATAGGTGAAGGAGGACCCTCCAGTTACGGGGGCAAAGCCTCACCCAATATGAATGCACAGAATGTGAAAAGTGAATGGGGTAAGATACACCGTATGACAGCCGATGGAAAAGTACCGGCAGATAATCCCGTGCTTCCGGGCAATACATCACCTACCACAGTATATTCATACGGGCACCGAAACCCGCAGGGCCTGGCATTCAATCCGCTTACCAACGAGATATGGGAAAATGAACATGGTCCAAGGGGAGGCGATGAGGCCAATATTATCAGGAAGGGCAGAAACTATGGCTGGCCCTTGGTATCCTTTGGCATTAATTACGATGGAAAACCGGTTTCGGATAATCCCCTTATGGCAGGGATGGAACCACCGGCGCATACCTGGACACCCTCCATAGGTGCCTGTGGCTTGGCATTTATTACCACTAATAAATTTAAAGGTTGGAAAGGCAATATGCTGGTAGGCGCCCTGGCCCTGACCCATCTGACAAGATGCGAAATAGTGAAGGGCAAAGTGGTGAAAGAAACTAAAATGCTTTCCGGTATGGGTAGGGTACGAAATGTAAAGCAGGGGCCGGATGGAAATATTTATGTTTCCGTAGAAGGGCCCGGACGTATCCTTCAACTTAGCCCGGAATAATCTGATAGTTTTAAAAAAATATTGTTTTTTCTGCGGTAAAAATAACCGCGGAGACGCAGAGACGCAGAGGTAGAAATTGTTCAGCATACATCGAAGTCATTTTTTATTAAGGGCAGATGATCTGATAGTTTTAAAAATTATTGTTTTCTCTGCGCCTCCGCGACTCAGCGGTAAGAAATTACCGCGGCGCAGAGGTATTTCCATACAGACTTAAAAGTTACCCTATGAAAGTCTAAGTGGTATTACTGAATAATAATTATGAGTGGGCAGGCGAACATATCTGGTACCCTGCGATATTTGATCATCTAACACCAACAGCTTCACTTTATTTTGAGAGTGACTGAATATCTTTCAGAAAATGGTTAATGGATAAGCAGCCGCTGATGCCGTTTGTTGTATTGGATATGATCAACGAAAACAGGCTGAGTGTATTCCGCATCGGTGATCCGGATTCTGCTCCGGGGTTTTCAGTAATCGCCGACAATTCTTCCGTGGCCTGCCCGAAAGGGCCCAGTACAAAATTAGCAATCCCTATCACCTGGTCATCCGCTGCGGTTGCGCCAGGTATGATTACCGGGCCACCCGATCCACCTTTATTGAGGGCCAGGTCCAACAGGGCGGCATCCCTGTATATTTTTTTTTGAAGGCCGTCAACACTGGTGATATATGTAGAACTGTCAATATACCTCGTTGAAAGGATACCCCTGGAAATAAATGGCTGCAACATACCCAAGGGATAGCCACAGGTATATACTTCCTGGCCCTCAGGGACCTTAGTAAAGTCACCGGTTTTGAAAAAAGCAACGGGTTTATCGGGGCGTTTAACAGGGGAGAGCAGACAATAATCATTACTCCGGGCGCTCAGGTACAGTTTCTGGTAAAAATTAAGGGGGATAGAGAGTTCAGTCTTCTGACCATTAGCAGTTTGCATATACATTTTACGGAGGCCGGCAACATTGCCCATAGAATCGCGGATAAAAGCCGGTTCTATCACATGCCAGGAGGTGAGGAGGTTGCCGGCAGCGGATATAAAGAACCCGGTACCGGTAGATGGACTCCCTTCAATGGAAATACGGACAGTGGCCGCTTTTACCTTAGCCACCCTTTCTGGGCTTATAGATTGTGAAAAAGCAAATAATGGCAAACAAGCCAGCAGCATGAATGAATTTCGCATGCCCTAATATACAAAGGGAGGAATTAACGGGACGGAAGAATTTTCTTATTGTCTGCACAAGAGAAGGACTGGCAAGAATCACTCTTCAAATTTAACATTGTCTGTACCCGTTTGATTATTTTGAAAGTCCTGCTTCGCCTGGATAGCCTGTTGAAGGGATAATATCTTATATTGAATATGGCAAAATTACTCCCGATTTATAAACCCTTCCGACATGAGTTGGGTATACCGCCGGGTATTCTCAGCCAGCAAATCCACAAGGGTAGCGAGTCCTAAGTTAAGATAGTCTTGCATAATTGGGTATTTGCCTTTGCAAATACAAAAATTATACGAAGTGGAGGAGGGCTAAGCCAAAGAGGGAATTTTGATGTATTTGCCCTGAACTTTGCCCCGTTCTAAAGAACGGGGCAAAGTTTAATTACAAAATTCCAAGGGAAACTATCGGGGGTTATTAATCTTTCAAGACCGCTTCCCCTTTCACCAGCCAGGAAATGCCGAAGGCCACCAGTGCGGCGCTTTCTAAAATAACCACCGGTTTATACGCCGCGTACCTGCTTTCCAGGCT
>JBKJPR010000130.1:0-2998 GCA_046594275.1 Sediminibacterium sp. | reverse complement strand
CCAACCCGCTTATTATACGGTAGCTCTATAAGAAGCTGTTTAAAGATAGAATTTTTGTTTACCATTTAGCAGTTAGTCGCGCGACCATAGATGTTTGGAAGATTTAATGAGTAATTACTGATCTGCCTGTTTTGTATTGCCGCGTCCTTTAGGGCGTGGAATGAAATGCCCCCCTTTATTATAGCCGGGACTTCAGTCCCGAGTGGTTTTTGGATGAGAACATACCATGAAATAAATCAACAGACCCGGCGCTAAAGCGCCGGTATAGGATTATCTGTGGTCTTATCTCCACGCCCTAAAGGACGCGGCAAAAATATTTGAGGAAACTTCAACAGAATATCCAAAGTCAGGCGAACAACTAATTTTTAATACGATTATTTGTATAATCGTTTTTAAACAGCTTCTTAGTATAGTCGAATATCAACCACCGATAAAATCAATTCACAGTTAACCAAATTCATTAGGTTGAGAAGCTTGAATACACTTCAATAACGGCAAAATTAAAATATAATGTTTCTCGACATACCTCAAATAGCTATAATTCCAGTAACCATCTATTCGTCGGCATCCTTTAGGGGTGTCAGCCTGTATATGGCGATCTGTGTTTTATCCAGTATCTCAAAATTCATCGTTTCATTGGTATCGATAAAAATGCCGGACAGCATTTCATTGAGTAGGGGCTGGGTTATCGCTCTTTCTGGATACTTCTTTTCAGCAAGCTTCTGGGCGTTGTTTTTTCTTTAACCAGTTCACGCCATTTTTCCATTAGATAGTAGAGGATATTAATATTTCGCTTATTATAGGATTCCAATAGATCCTGAAATCAACCGGCTTCCATCTTTTCCACTAATGCAAAAGTTCAAAATAAATGGAATTTTGTATAGATTCCTCATTCCAGGGGGCTGTCTTTCTGAAACCATTTTTTTGATTGTGCAAGCAGCAAAATTCCACCAATGATCATTACCAGGGCAAGCAATTCAGCCTGCGTGGGCCGGAATGGGAGGGACTCATATTTTGTATTTACCCTGATCTTCTCAATAAAAAACCGCTCCATACCGTTAAAAATCAGGTACAGGCCAGACAATTGGCCGGCTACTTTAATGCGCTTTCGTACGGACCAAAGCACAACAAACAAAAGCAGGCAGATAATGATCTCATATAAGGCGGTGGGATAAACAGGGTAAGCCAATTGATTACAATACTGACCCACACATCCCCTCATTGGAACACCTTCATTGATTACATTATGGGGGTAATGATAGGCCCACATCCAGTCGGGTAACCAGCTAAAGGGTTTTGGGCGGATGTTTATAATACCCCAGTCGCCATCACCACTCACCTGGCATCCGATACGGCCGAGTGCATAAGCCAGCATCATTGTGGGCGCCATAGCATCGGCAAGATGGATCACTTTTATTTTCTTACGCCTGGCATACAATATAATAGCGATACCCGCACAGATCAATCCACCATAAAATGTGAGGCCGCTGAAAGCAATCAGGGAGCCGATCGGATCCTTTATAAACTCGTTCCAGTTCTCCAGGTTATGAAAGATCTTCGCACCCAGAAATCCGAAGGCTGCTGCATAAATAACGATATCACCTACCCTATCCTGGGGCCAGATGCGAACGGTTCTTGTTTCAGGTTTTGCAAGCTTCTGCTTGTTCTTTTCCCACCATTTCAACCCACCAAAGATCAATCCCAGCAACAATCCTACAACAAGGTTGCCCCTTGTTGATAAAATAAAAGACTGGGGGTCATTCAAGGCATCCGGTATGGTAAAAGCGCCGATAATTTTATAACCAAATACAAACCCAAGCAGAAAATTCAAAAGTAATTCAGTGAAAGTTGCTTTTGCACCAATGGTGATCGTTTCTTCGGTATGTACGAATAAGCCCTGTTGCTGTTTACGTTTTAATTCGAGGGTGAGTACCCAGGCAGAAATGATAAAAGAAAGGGCTACAAAAAAACCAAACGAATTCACCAGTTTTAATCCTGACAGTTCAATTCCGAAAATATCTTTAAAAGCGTAGTATAGATTTGGATACATGTAGTAGGGTCTGGTCTGTTATTTAGTGTGATGGTTGGCGGAGATGCAATGTTACTCAGAAAAAATGATACTATGTCTTTGGGTGATGTTAATCCTGGTCACATCCGGAAAGAATAATGCCTTAGTTGCTAAATGGTTCTTGTGAGGACACAAGAACCGCCCGTACACACCCGGAAAGAATAAGGCCTCACTTTACGTGAGGCCTGTACTTACTAACCCATCTATGAACAAAAATAAGTGAAAAACTAATTACAATATTCATCAAATACAGAAATCAGGTGCTGGGCTATCGCCTGCGCGGGCCTTCCTTCAATCTGGTGCCGTTCTACCATGCTCACCAACTGCCCATCTTTGAATAAGGCAATGGCAGGGGAAGAAGGCGGGTAAGGCAACAAATGTGTCCTGACCTGGTTAACTGCTTCAACATCAAATCCCGCAAAACTGGTGGTTAACCTGTCGGGGCGCTTACCAGCATTCTGTACAGCCATCAATACACCTGGCCTGCAAGAGCCTGCTGCACAGCCACATACAGAATTAATCACCACTAAGGTGGTTCCCTGCTTTTGCAATGTGTCGTCTACTTCCCTGGCCGATACAAGCTCATCAAAACCACCATCGGTTAACTCTGCTTTCATCGGTAAAACTATCTCTGCTGGATACATAGGTAAATCTCCTCTTTTTAGCTTATTAGAACACAAAAGTACGAAAAAGGTTGAAACACTGAAAATTCGATTTATTGCGCCATTATGTCTTTTTAAAATTATAAATACGACAAGTTGTCTGTTTAGCAGCGTAAAAAAGTCATTTTTCATGTAATTATGATCCTTTTTATGGATGGTATATAATTTGAATGTTGCTGTTATCGTAACATACATTAACAACTAAAAATGAATAATTATGACACTCTTAAAAAATCACCCAGCCAACCTGGGCATTTTGTTTGATGAA
>JBKJPR010000007.1:0-2629 GCA_046594275.1 Sediminibacterium sp. | reverse complement strand
TGTGCGGCATAGGCAACATAACCATCTACCAGCCATTTGGGAAGGTCGAGTAATGCCTGGTTACTGGCAAACTCACCTATGTCATCTCCAAACAACAGGTTGTCCGTTAATACCCTGGCAATTCCTTCCCGTACCTGGCGTTTGAGGTGGTCGTGGTTACCGTCAAAATATACCACCAGTTTATTGTTCACCAGTTTGGTAAGTCCCCCGGAGTTCTGCCAGTCGCTGCCCAGACCTATATTGCTGCTCTTATAATCATCATAGGTATTGTAAATAACGATGTTAACGCGGCGCTGTAAAGAGTATTCAATAAAATTTTCAATAGAACGGAGTTCTTCTTCGGCCACCTGTGCCACAAATTTGCCCAGTTCTACCCCTCCCTGCGCCACATAGGTATTGAAATTGGGCGACTGGTAAAACTTCCAGATAAATTTTTTATGCTGCACACGGTTTTTCCCGAATTCCACCGAATTTACCTGTGCTGTGGAAAGGAATGGAAAAAGAAAAGCGGCAAAAACAATCCATTGGGTGATTCTATTCAATTGCATATCCGAACTTTAGTGTTTTAAAATTAGTCATTTACCATTAAAAGCGGGTAAAAATACCATTATGATCAAGGTCAAAGTTTTTACATTCAGCCCGGTACAGGAAAATACCTATGTTCTGTACAATGAACAGAACAAAGCTATTATAATTGATCCCGGATGTTACTTCAGCGCTGAACAGGAAACGTTAAAAATGTTTATAGAAGATACGGGGCTGGAGCCGGAAAGGTTGCTGAATACCCATTGCCATCTCGATCATGTGTTTGGTAATAAATGGGTGCATGAGACATGGGGGCTTGAACTATATATTCATTCCGGTGAGGAAACTATGCTGAAACTGGCGCCATTATCCGGTGAAAAATGGGGGCTGCCGTTCAGCAATTACGAGGGGCCGCTTCATTTTCTGAGCCATGGCGATACTATATCATTGGGTGAAGATGAATTGCGGGTGATACTGACGCCGGGACATTCCCCTGCCAGCATTTGCTTCTATTGCGAAAAACAACGGTTGCTGATTGGGGGTGATGTGCTTTTCCGGGACAGTATTGGCCGCACCGATCTTCCGGGTGGCGATCATGCCACGTTGTTGAACAGTATCCGTACCCAGTTGTTTGTGCTACCTGATGAGGTTACGGTATTCCCCGGGCACGGTGCCTCTACTACGGTTGGGTATGAAAAAGAAAACAACCCTTTTTTCCGGTAAGGATTATAAGGGTTTGCAAGATAAATCATATTCAAAGTATATTTTTGTATAATGCATTGATTTTGTTTACATTGATATGCGAATTTGAGCGTTTTAGGTTCCAACGGAACGACTTGTGCTAAATCAGGATAAAAAAGCACCAAACGTTCCTCTGGAACGTTACCGGGATGCGATACTACTACCACCCAAATGTTCCTCTGGAACAAAAAATATTCTTAGCTAAGTAACATTGGGCTGTAGCTTGGTAGTAAGTATCCCTGATATTGAATTGAAAATCGCTTCAATGAAAAAGAGATTCGTAATAAAAATAATCTGTTTTTTCTTTCTCTTATTTAGTCCTGCCATGAAAGCAGATGCGCAACTCTTATCCACTGAGGGAAAAGAGTTTTGGCTTTCCTTTTTAAGAACACATAACCCATTCTCCACCCGTCGCTTGACAGTATTCATAACTGCAAAAAATCCATGCAATGTAACCTTACAAAGCGCTGATGGCAGTTTCAATCAAAAAATGACCCTATCGCCCGACTCAACTACTAAGGTTGATTTTGATAACCAGGTATATACAGATACGAATGAAGTAGTTTCTTTGAAAGGATTATACATTCAGGCGACAGATACTATCAGCGTGTATGCTTCTACTAAAGCGAGTAAAGTAATGGATATGACAAAGGTTATTCCTTTAACTTCATTGGGAAGTGAGTACCTTATTCTGGATCATGCCAATCTGAAAGGCTCCATTGGTACTGCCGGACTAGGCACCAGCCAGTTTATGATTGTTGGGGTGGAAGACAACACAGAGGTTGAGTTGTTTCCCACCAGCCCCTCAACAGCCGGTACACCCAATACACCTTTTGTGGTAACGCTTAATAAGGGCCAAACCTATTTATATGCATCCAATACGGATTTAACAGGTTCAAGAGTGAAAGCAAAAGGCTGTAAAAAAATAGCTGTATTCAGTGGCAGCCCCTGTACGTTTATACCAGATTGCCTTGCTTGTGATAATCTTTTTGAACAAAATTTCCCTACCAATACCTTAGGGACAAATTTTTTGGTTTCCCGTTCTGTAACAAGGGGCAGGGATTATTTAAAATTTGTGGCTTCTCAAAACAATACAAAGGTTTACATCAATAATACCCTCGCTGCCGTATTAAATGCGGGCAATGCCTATGAAAGTTATTTAGATACACCTGTTTATATCCGCGCTACTAAACCCATATTGGTTGCTTTTATGGGAGTGGGGCAAAAATGCACAACAGGAGATGGAGATCCTTTTATGATCTATGTTACCCCACTGGAACAGGCATTAGAATCAGCTATTATTACAACTGTTTTTGAAACAGAATTCAGAAGGCAGTTTGTGAACATTCAGGTAAGAACAGCA
>JBKJPR010000444.1:0-3197 GCA_046594275.1 Sediminibacterium sp. | reverse complement strand
ACCAAAGCATCTTAGACAAAGAGATACAATCGCAAACGCATTGTATCGCATCAGAACATTGCGCAATAGAATCTATCATTACGAACCAATCTTTGGTAATCTGCAAGACATAGAAAGCCAATACAAAGAAATGGTAACGTTTCTTACATGGCTCGACACAGATTTGCCCAAGCTACTTACAGACATTGACCGTTTTGACAACATTTTGAAAAAGGCAAGAGCAATATGACTCTGTGGTTTTAAAAAAACCACAATGGCACAGCCACAGGGGGTTTCACGGTGTATACCTACAAAAAAGTTATATAGCAGGTGTAAGGGCATACATTTTTAACATCAATATTTTTCGCTGTCTCTTTCAAGCAATGAGGTGTTTTTAGTATCCTTCATAAACAGGTAGACCAATAAGGATATGAATATGCAGCCGGTTACATACCAATAATACCATTCTTCATGGCCCGCATTCTTAAACCCCAAAGCAAAGTATTCAGCAGTACCGCCAAATAAAGCAACTGTAACTGCATACGGAAACCCTACGCCAAGCGCCCTTATTTCTGCAGGAAATAATTCTGCTTTTACAATGGCATTGATAGAGGTATAGCCACTAACAATCAGCAATGCGGCCATCATTAAAAAAAATGCGTTCCACAGATCCGTGGTATGGCTGAGTGTTGTGAGGATCGGAATCGTACAGATCGTTCCCAAAACCCCAAAGCCGATCAATAATGGCCGGCGGCCTATCCTGTCAGACAGCATCCCGAATAAAGGCTGTATTGCCGCATATATAAATAATGAAATAAAGGTAAGCAGCGTAGACTTTTCTTTGGTGAGATGAACCGTATTCACCAGGAACTTATGCATGTAAGTGGTATAGGTATAAAATGCCAATGTACCGCCCAGGGTGAGCCCTACCACGGTGGCCACGGCGCGGGGATGATGTAACAACTCACGCAGGGAGCCGCTTTTTTTCTTTTCAGCCTGACTGGTTTTTTTGAACGCTTCTGTTTCATCCATATTGCTTCGTAAATAAAAAGCAATGAGGGAAAGAACTGCCCCGATAAAAAATGGTATCCGCCAACCCCAGTTGTGCATCTGTTCATTGGTAAGGAATACATTCTGCAACAGCAACTGTATACCCAAGGCGATCAGTTGTCCGCCGATCAATGTTACATACTGAAAACTGGAATAAAATCCCCGGCGGCCTTTGGTGGCCATTTCACTCAGGTAGGTAGCAGCGGTTCCATATTCGCCGCCCACACTTAGTCCCTGTAACAAACGGGCTGTCAATAACAAAACGGGCGCGGCAATGCCAATGCTGTTATAAGAAGGCGTGACCGCAATCAGCAAAGATCCGAACGACATCAATAATACCGAAAGGGTCATGGCCCATTTTCTTCCTTTGCGGTCGGCGAGGCTGCCAAATAACCAGCCACCGATAGGGCGCATTAAAAACCCCACTGCAAAAATGCCTGCCGTATTCAACAGGTTGGCTGTCTCATCTTTACCCGGAAAAAATACAGGTGCAAAGTATAGGGAGAAAGCAGCGTATGCATACCAGTCGTACCATTCCACCAGGTTTCCGACAGAGCCGCTGACAATCGCTTTGAGGCGTTTACCGGTTACACGGGCAGATTCAGTAGTGAGTGGGGTATGGGTTACAGTTGGCATGGGTACGGGTTATAATGCATGCAGGACCTGCCGCATTTTTTGCGCTTCAAGATAACGATGTATCCCATACTGTGGAACCTGTAAAAGAATTATTTGCCTCCTATTTAATTCCCAGCGCCCGGGCAGTTGCGGGTCCTGCAATCCCATCTGCTGTTAATCCATTTTTTGCCTGGAACGCTTTTAATGCCTGCAGGGTTCCATTACCAAATACACCATCTGCCCCGACAGCAGGGCTTGCGCCTTTTTTATTCAGCGCTTTTTGCAGGGCCAGTACAGCAGCACCCGCATCGCCTTTTTTCAGGTAGGCGCCCGTGGTAAGTTTATTGTCTGGCACTTTTGGTTTAGCCAGTTCCGCTTCTATGGCGCCTTTCGTTACCAGATTAGCGATGCCTGTTATATCCAACCCATGTTCCCGCTGAAACTTTTTCACCACTTTTTCTGTAGCTGTTCCGAAAGAACCATCTACGGTAATAGTATATCCCAGGTCGTACAGGCATTTTTGTAATTGTGTTACGCTGCTGCCTACGCTTCCCCGCTGCAGCGAAACAAGCGGCATAACCACGCTGTTATCATCAATCACTCCGGGGTTCACGAAGGCTTTTACCATAGTGTTGTTCCGGGTACGCATCATCACGTTACCGCCATTGCTGTCATCCCACATCGCTGTATTTCCTTCCCAGGAAGTAAAGGTCTTACCCGGCGTTTTCCATGCTACAAAAATGCCAGTATGGTCGCACTTCCCATCGCCGGTCCAATCGAACAAAACGATATCGCCCATTTGCGGATCAGTGGTTAGCCGGTTATGGGCTTTCCAGAAATTATACGCCGAGGGGCAATAACGATATCCATTCTCGTCATCAATCTTGCCCAAGGGGTGGCCGGCCCTGTTATACACCCAACTTACAAACATGGCGCACCATGCTACGCCATTCAAGCCATACCATTTGCCATATTTGGTAAGGTTTGAATTAGCGGGTACCTCTGTTGTGCCGTTTTCGGCGGCGGCTGTGTCGATGATAGTTTGTCTGGACATATATTAGTATTTAAAGTGTTGTGCTATTGAAAAAGAATATTTAATAGAACGCTGTTGATACGTATATACCTGTGTATCTACCATATAACTCTTTATCGGGTTACTCTGTGAAACTCCCTGTCGCCGTGCCGCTGTGGTTATTTTGAACCACAGAAACACAACGACACAGCGAAACACAACGTAAGTAGTTCTAAAGCTTCTACTCGAAAGTTATTATTAGCGAAACATAACTCCTTATAGGGATACTCCTATGTTTGATTGTTTTTTAACACATAGGTGGATAGGAAAACATAGAATACCACTTTGTGTTTACCTTGAAATTCACAAACTTTAACAGCATAAAACGTGTAGTATTTAATTTTTTACATTGTCCATTATTGGTTTAAACATTCCGATGTTCAGCCCTCCAAGGGCAAACATCTGTTTAGGGTCGGTATACGTTTTTGTGTTGCCATCAAAATTGCTTCCGAAAGAAAACTTGAGCGTGATCACTTCCGAT
>JBKJPR010000440.1:0-3370 GCA_046594275.1 Sediminibacterium sp. | reverse complement strand
TTACATATTCAGGTAAGAGATCAGGTGGTTATAATTTTCCTTAAGCTCATTGGCGTATTCTTCTTCGCCAAAAAAGTAACGGACAATATATTCATACCGCTGGAAAGTGGCTATGATATCTGAGATCTCAACCTTATTTACTTTCAATGTAATGATCACAAGTCCCGTATCGCCCTCGGCATACGTATTGAGTTGTGTGATATAGGCATCATTGGTTTCCACCAACCGGCTGATCTCACCAAAGGAGAAGTTACGTTTTTCAGTTTCCAGTACGATCACGCCACCACGATCGTCATTGCCAACGAATCTTGACAGGTTATGCAGCAGGTCTTTTGAGAGGATAACACCGATCAGTTCATATTGCTCATTTACTACCGGTAACAGTGAAAGTTCATTATCAGCGATCAATTTGAGTGCTGTTAAAAAATGTTCTTCGCCTTTTATGGAAATTTTTTGAAGAGACGATTCAACCGTAGCGATCAAAGCATTTTCATTCCCGTCAAGCAGGTCATCTTTACTAATGATGCCGGCAAATGTATCCTCACTTAAAACAGGCAGGTGCAGCACATCATACTCATCCATTAACTGGAGGGCAAACGCAACCTTATCAAGAAGATTGATAGCAGGGAACCCAGAGTTGGTTAGTTGTGAAGCCAGCATGAGATTGTTTTGTTTATATACGCCAAAAACTAAGCCACAGTTGCTGCGGGTTCACGCAGCTTGTTTAAAAACCCTTCTAAAACCCTGTTAAATTCACCAGGTACTTCCATCATCGGGGCATGACCGCATTTATCAACAAAATGCACTTCGCTGTTTGGGATAAGTCGGTTGAATTCACGTGCCACAAACGGTGGCGTAATGGTATCGTTATTGCCCCAGATCAGACAGGTGGGTTGTTGTATCTGGTTCAACTCTTCACCAAGGTTATTACGGATTGCGCTTTTGGCCAGCGCAATGATCTTGATGACCTTGATCCTGTTATTGGTGATCTCAAATACTTCATCTACCAGTTCTTTGGTGGCAGTGGCCGGATCGTGAAATGTAAGTTGTGTCTTCTTTTTGATGTACTCGTAATCTCCCCGCTTAGGATAACTGTCGCCCATCCCGTTCTCGAAAAGCCCACTGCTTCCGGTAAGGATCAATGATTTTATTTTTTCAGGGTGTTTCAAAATATGCACAAGCGCCACATGCCCGCCCAGCGAGTTGCCCAATAAATGAATTTGCTTATACCCGCGTGTCTCTATGAATTTGTGTACGTGTTTTTCGAGCCCGCCCACCGATGTATGAAAAATATCGAGGTCAAAAAGGGGTAAAAGAGGTACCACTACCTTATAACTGCCCCGGAAATGCTCGATCAGGTCCTTAAAATTGCTCAATGCCCCAAATAAGCCGTGTAACAACAGCAATGGCTCGCCCTCTCCTTCTTCAATAAATTTAAATTTATCCTGTTGTTTGATCTCGTAATTCATTAGTTGGCGTTCTTAAGCAAGCATTATTGGCTTCGGTACAAATAAAAGTAAATTCGGTCAAAAACAATCAAACGAAAACTTGTATCATCCAGCGGTTGGAAGAATGTATGCTAAAATACTGATTTTACAGCAAAAACAGGATGTTTACAACAACTACGGAAGTAATGATTATTTAATGTTGCCGTGTACGTTTTCAAAATAATGAGACAATTCTTCGAACATACCTTTAAACCAGGGGATCACTGCACCAAACAGTTCAATGGCTTTAGGCCCCCAGGGTTGTATGAATGTATAGATACGCGAAGTGCTAAACGTTTCGGGTTTGATAAGATTGATCTTGCCCGCATAAAAAAGTAATACACTGAAAACGGTTATGTATAACGCAGCATACAATACAATACCGCTTAACTTATTCAGCCATCCCAGCATAACAAATTCGAGCGTAGATTGTATCATACGGGCGCCTAAACGAACCAGGATAACCACACCAATCATGATCAGGGAAAAAGAAACAAAGGGCAACCATGTGGCATTGATACTGGTACTGTTTTGTAACCACCCCGCTACCACAGTAGATAATTTCATGGCCGCCGCCAGGCCGATAATAATGGCAAGAAAAGAAAACACTGCCACTATGAAACCGTTCCGGTAACCTTTAAAGACCGCAAGGATCATTAAGATGATAAAGATGGCATCTATGAGCATAGTGAGTTGTTTAGGAAAGCCGTGAGCTTCTATTAAAAAGCTATGAGCCTTGAGCTATGAGCTGCGAGCAAAAAAATTAAGCTCATGGCTCGAAGCTCAAAGCTTCCTATTTCAGTATTTCCTTCACTGCTGCGGCTACAGCCTTTCCATCTGCCTTACCTGCTAATTGTTTGGTAGCCACGCCCATCACTTTCCCCATATCCTGCGGACCTGCAGCGCCAAGTTCTGTAATAATCCTGCCTACCGCTTCTGCCAACTCCGTTGCTGTTAATTGTTGGGGGAGGAATTTTTCGATCACCGCGATCTCATCGGATTCTATAACTGCCAGGTCGGGGCGGTTTTGTTGCTGGTAGATTTCCAGGGAATCTTTGCGCGACTTCACCAGTTTCTGTAACAGCTTCATTTCTTCATCTGCTGATATCTCGCCATGGGCGCCGGGTTCTGTTTTGGCTTTGATGATCTCGGCTTTTATAGCACGCAAGCCACGCAACAGGGCTTCATCCCTGGCTTTCATAGCATCTTTCATTTGTGCCATTACATTCTCCTCTAAACTCATAGTAATGTTTTTATTTGTTTTCTTTTAATTGGGTATCCTTGAATTTTTTATAAAAATCCTTCGCGAAAGTTTTCATATCCTCCACCAACTCTTTCTGCTGGGTAGCACGAAGATAGGTGTCGGCCATACCCATCATTGTCTGGTAGTAAAAGTCTGCCATTTCATCTACCATCATGTCTTTGGTCCACAGGTCTATGCGAAGAGCGCTTTTATCGGCCCCATCCCAGAAAGCGATCATCATCGATTTGGCTGGCTGCATCATATCTGCTGTGCTGTCACTCGCCTTCCAGTTGATCTGCTGGGGCACTTTGTCATCGTCTAACTGGATTTCAATGTTAATATTTGATGTCTTCATCTGTTCTATTTAATACGCTATAATAAAGAACCGCAAAAATAAGGCGAAACACAGCATGATGATTTACGATATCAGCTATCCTTTCCGGCCGTGCGGCAAATATTTTTCCAAAGCTGTTCCGCTGCCCTATCCCAGTTGAATTTGGAAGCCTGTATCTTCCCTGCCTCCATTAGCCGACTGCGATGGGTTTCATCCCTGTACAGGTTGAGCATGTGTTTGGCTATCGCATCGGGATCGGAGGGGTCGGCATACAAAGCTGCGGCGCCGCCAATCTCCGGCATACTG
>JBKJPR010000435.1:0-4064 GCA_046594275.1 Sediminibacterium sp. | reverse complement strand
GCGTCATCCTGTATAATCACATTGTTCTGGTTAATAGATAAAATAAGTTGGGGACCATCTGTATCTATATCACCCGCCTTAACCGAATAGCTGAATAGCAAAGTATTGCTGCCAGTACCACTGATGTACAAAACTTTTTTTACACTGTCGCCGATATCCAGGGAAAGGAACGGAACTCTGTCCGACACATGTACCAATATTTTTTCTGAAAAGGTAACAAAGAAATCAAGGCTTTTTCCAGTTCTGTATATACCTGCCGGAGGTATTCTTACATTGATAACCGTAGGTGCAACAGCATCTATAGTAACGGTTTTGGCAGATGGCGGGGTGAATAGGAGCGAAGCCGTATTTCCTGCGCCGTCTGTAAGAGAAGCGCCATTGAGGGTAATGGAATGGCCAATAGTTATCCCATCTATATCTAAATCACCGGGCTGGATAATGTACCTGAAAAGCAGGCTGTCTGAAGAACTTCCTCTAACATACCATGCTACTGCTGAATTAGTTCCTATCGTTAACGAAATTGTTGTGGATTGCGTTGCTGCTGTGAGTGTTATTTTTTCATTGAAGCGAACAATAAAATCAAGTGTCTCACCATCCTTGTATAATTTCTTAACAGGAATAGTAAGATTTTGGATGAAAGGCGAAACTGCATCGATCATGATCCCGATTGTGGTTCCGGTATTATGTAATGAAAGCGGAATATTATTGCCCCGTGTATCCTGTATCAAACCATTGTTTAGTGAGATAGTGGTATTCATTTTCAAACCCGTGCTATCCTCATCGCCGGGTGTAATGGTATAGAGGAAGAGCAGGTTATTGCTGCCGGAGCCCTGGTGATAAAAAGCATGCTTAGATGAGCCACCCAGTGTGAATTTCAGAGACGGTGTTCCGGCTGTTGTTATCACATTTATTTTTTCAGTAAAGCCTGCAGTAAATTCAAGTGTATCCCCTGCTTTGTATAACCCGGGAGAAGGTACTGTTACATAGTCAACCGCTGCAGTTACCGGATTGATGCTGATGTTGCGGAGCGCCCCGATATTACTCAATGCGAGTGATGCTGGATTGCCTGCCTCATCCTGTATGGCTGCATTGTTGAGGTTGATGGGAGAAACAAGTTTAATACCATCCTTATCCATATCATCTGCCTGTATCCCATACCTGAACAATAAAGCATTGCTGCCGGTGCCGCCTATGTACATTGCATGCTTAATTGTACTCCCGATACTTACCGGAAGAAAAGGCGCAGTATCTAAAACAGTTACCACCACTTTTTCGGTATAGTTGATCAGAAAATCAAGAACATTACCCGTTTTGTAAACCGCAGCAGGAGGTACGGTAACACTGCTTACCGTGGGTGCAATGCCATCAATCAAAATATTTTTTGCGGAGGGCAGGTTGAATAAAAGTGAAGCTGTATTTCCGGCTACATCCGTTATAGCAGCACCGTTAAGCGTGATTGAACTGCCCGTCCTTATCCCGTCTTTATCTGAATCACCGGATTGAATAATATACCGGAATACCAGACTGTCAGACATACTACCACCTGCATAAACGGCAGACTTTGTTTTGGAGCTGATGGTTATTGAAAGGGTAGAAGGAATAGTTGTTGAAGAGACAGTTATCTTCTCGTTAAAACGGAAAATAAACGCAAGCGTATCACCCATTTTATACACTGCTGCTATGGGAATAACTGCATGAATAATAAAGGGCTTATTCGCATCAAGTGGGTCTGCTGTTTGCATGATGGGCGCCAGGAATACAGGACTTGTATTTCCAACTGAATCAATTAGTGCAAGGGTTACAGGGATATGGGCTGTTGCTGCAATATCATTTGCTCCGCTCGACACAATACATGAACTTGTATACACACTGTCATTTTTTTTAGCAGGCGCTGATAAAGCAAAACTATTGATAGTACCGGTTGCAATTTTATAATTATCCGGATCCGGTTTAACCGAAATCGTTACCAGTACTGTATCCCCGATCTTCATAGACCGGTCTGGGATACTTACGGATCTGATCAATGGCGGGGTTTTATCAATCGTATACATGCCGGTTGCAGTAAAAGGTTTGTTATGGATGGATGGGAATATGCCGGTATCAACCTCGAGTCTCAATTGAACAGAGCCATCTCCTGTTCCGGTTTGTACCGTTATCGAAAAACTGTTTCCTGAACCGGTAATGCCAGTAATAGAAGCGCCCGTTATACCGTTTGATGACAATACAAAATGAGAGGAAATTAATCCAGAGATAGGCTGTGCAGTTTGTAATCTAAAATGTACGGTTGCTGCATTGGTCAAAGTGGGTGAAGTAGTAACCAATGAAACAATACTTGTCTGCGTAGTAAATGCTTCATTATTTCCGTACGCTGTACCTGCCTGGTTGTTTGCATAAGCCCTGGCATAAATGGTTGTGCCTTGCGGCAGCCCTGTAACAGCCAGCATAAAACTGGCTGCACCATTGCCCATACTGATCCTGTTATTGAGAACGGTGGGATTGGTATTCAATGCCCATACAATCCCTTTATCAGTAATGGCTGCGCCTCCTGTGGAACTGATGGATCCACCCAGCGTTGCCATAGAAGTGAAAATACCACTGGCCACACTTGTGGTAACAATGGGTACACTGAAAGCAGTGGTAAAGCTCAAAGCAAAAGCGGTAGCGGTACCTGTCGTATTGATTGCTTTGGTCCTGAAATAATATTTACTACCTGTATTCAAGCCAATGAGTGTCGCCGATACTGACGTATTTCCAACGCCGGAAGGAATACTTGCCGGCATCGCAGCAAGGGTAACGGCATTCAGGAATGTACTGAGTGTATCCAGTTCGAATACAACCGTTGTATTCGAAAAATTATCATTTGCTGTTCCATTAAGTGTGGCGGAGCCTGCAGTAACATCGGTAGCAGCTTTGCTGGAAACTGAAGGTGCACTGCTTACCTGGTGTGCGGAAAAATTAAGATTATCAATACCACAAACATCGTCATTGCCAGGCTCATCGGCATCATCCCAGCGTAGTAGTAATTGTTCTCCATTCTTCCAGTTGATGGCGGTAACGGTAAAGTTGATCGTCTGCTGGTTAAGGGGCTGATTCCCATCGAGACTGCCCCCTGAAGCAGTCGTTATCACAGAGTTCATATCAAGGCGGTCCTCGTTAATAAGGCCTTGTTGGTCTATATGGTTTAATACACCCGTTTTGTACCTGAATGCCCAGGTATTTTTATTGGTGGAACCCCCTTTTCGCCATTGCTCTGCTGTAAAGCTTAGCGTGAAAGTATTCAGCGTAATTCCTGTAGTATTGGTCAATACAAGACCTATGGCATAGATCCCTGTTCCGGATGATAATGAGCCGAGCGCCCTGTCAGTTGCCCCCGAACTGCCCAGGCTATACACACCGTTGCCTGTGGATGAGCCGGTGCTGATGGCAAATGCAGCATTTATATTGCTTCCACCCGTCATCAGTAATTGCCAGCCGGCGAGGTTATTGCCATTAACTGGCAACCCGTTGAGGTTAACCGGCCCTTTGCCCGTTAAAGCAAAACTTCCGGAGTTGGGCAACCCATCAAAATTCTGAAAATATAAAGAACCGGCCGTAGTATAGGATACCGGGATAACAATTGATTGAGCCGAACTATACGGGCAATGACTGGCGGACAGGAAAAAAATCCAAAGCATAACACTTCTCATACGGCCTTTTTAATGGGTACATAATGAGAGGGTTACACGCTCAAATTAGAATGTATTTCCCAAAACGAAAAAGGCAGGGATGAAATTGGGTGATAAAACGGGTGTGGTGCTGTGGGGATATACTCACTTAATGGAGGATGGAACACCTTTTTGGAAAATACTGCAGGGTTCATTTTGAAACTAATTATTCACAGTAAATGGGTAATTTCAACCTGATTTTGGGGGTATATGGCTGGTTTAGACCCTGATGCAGGAAAACTTTGGAAAACATTTTGGTTTTTCAGTTCCAGCCATTACCTTTGCCGTCCGAAATTTTAAACGGTTTAGAATGCCTACAATACAGCAATTAGTTAGAAAAGGTCGCGAAATTATCAGGGC
>JBKJPR010000059.1:0-7382 GCA_046594275.1 Sediminibacterium sp. | reverse complement strand
CAACGCATCGTACCCATACAAAAATGCGACCTGGATTATGAGAATGAGGCTGAAGCATGGTTTCAGCAGGTTTTACTTTCACTGAATAATATGACCTATGATGCGCCTGTTGTGGTAAAACCGGCGGTGCAGCCGGCTGTTGTTAAATCAAATAAAAAGATATATACAGGTACTGTACTTACGAACATTAATTTAAACGACAGGGGATCCTCCAAAGAAACCTACCATATTGAACTTGCCGTAGAGGAAGAAGTGGATTACCTGCCGGGGGATTCTATTGGTATCGTTCCAGAAAACCAAGTATCAATTGTTAATGCCGTAATCGGGCAGTCGCATATCAATAAAGAAAAAAAGATACTTTTTAAAGACGCGGAATACCCGGTCTTCGATTTGTTGAGAAAGAAACTGAACATTATTCATCTTCATGAACGGGTAGTAAAAAAATACGCGGCCATTGTGCAGCAGGATATACCCGATACAAAAATGGACCTGCTCGACCTGTTAAAGATATACCCCGTAAAAGATGCCATCCAGTTTGAAGAAGTGCTGCAGGTGCTGCCTGTACAATCGCCACGCATCTATACCATCGCTTCCTCCAATACAGCGCATAGCGGTGAAGTGCATTTAACAGTTGAGAAATATGTATTTACGGTAAATGAAGAAAATAAAGTAGGTGTATGTTCTGATTATCTGGCGCAGTTGGCTGAAAATGAAAGTTTCGAATTCTTTGTCCAGAAGAATAAACGTTTCCGTTTGCCTGCAGCCGATAAAGATATTATCATGATCGGCCCGGGTACCGGCATCGCTGCCTTCCGTTCCTTTCTGAGTGAAAGAGATGTTACCGGCGCTACCGGTAAAAGCTGGCTATTTTTTGGGGAAGAGCATTTCGCATCTGATTTTTTATACCAGACAGAGATACAGAACTGGTTCGAAACAGGCGTATTGTCAAAAGTTAACCTCGCATTTTCAAAAGACCAGCCTGAAAGAATATTTGTACATAATAGAATACTGGAACAGGGACAAGAGTTGTTTGACTGGATACAATCAGGAGCCTATCTATATGTGTGCGGCGAAAAAGCACCTATGAGTGTGGAAGTGGAAAATGTATTGCTCAACATTTTTGAACGATACGGCGGTTTATCAAAGGAAGCGGCACAGGCCTATTTTGATAAAGTTAAAGAGGAAGGAAGGTATTCAAAGGATGTTTATTAATGGATGGCTCAATTGTTAAATGGCTGTATGGTTAATTTACTATAGCCATTAAACTATATAACAATTAAACAATGCAACAATTAATCAATATAACCATTTACCAAAGTATTAGCTGACAAGGAAAAGAACCTAACATGTCCGACCCAAAGAACTTATCACAGATTGAAAAAATAAAAACAGACAGTGATGGCCTGCGCGGTACGCTGAAAGAAAGTTTGCACGATGAAATTACCGGCGCTATACGGGAAGATGACCAGGCAGTGATCAAGTTCCATGGCATGTACCAGCAGGATGATCGCGACAGGAGAGAAGAACGTGCTGCCAAAAAACTGGACCGTTTGTATTCATTCATGATCCGTCTCCGGTTACCCGGTGGATTCCTGACTCCTGAAAAATGGATAGCGGTACACGAAGTGGCAGGTGAGAACTCGACCGGTGTTATCAAAATCACATCGAGGCAAACACTACAGTTGCATGGTATCATCAAAGGGAAAATAAAACCCACCATCAAGGCATTCAGTGAAGCCAAGTTGGATTCTATCGCTACCTGCGGTGATATTAACCGGAATGTATTGTGCAGTTCACATCCCAAACAATCTCCCATACATGCACAGGTGTTTGCGTATGCCGATAAGATCAGTGAGATGCTGATGCCAAAAACAAAAGCCTATTACGAAATATGGCTGGACGATGAGGTGCTAGTTGACAAAAAGGAAGAAGACGACCCCTTATACCAGGACCGTTACCTGCCCAGGAAATTTAAGATCGGGATCGCTATCCCGCCCAATAATGATGTGGATGTATTCGCCAATGATGTAGGCCTTATCGCCATTATTGAGAATAACCAGTTACAGGGTTTTAATATTGCCATTGGTGGTGGATTGTCCAGTACCCACGGTAATCCTGAAACCTATCCCAGACTGGCTACGGAGATTGGTTTTGCAGACAGTGAAGAAAAAACATTGAAAGCCATTTACGAGATTGCCACGATACAACGTGATTACGGCAACCGCAGCGACCGTAAACTGGCCAGGCTAAAATATACAGTTGACAGGCTGGGCGTAGATTGGTTCAAAACGGAACTGGAGAAAAGAACGGGTTTTGCACTCGCGCCTGCCAAAGCCTATGCATTCACAGACCGTAAAGATTATTTTGGCTGGCTACAGAATGCAGAAGGTCTTTGGTATTATACCGCATTCGTGGAGAATGGAAGAATACTGGATGATGAAAAGGTGGCTTTAAAATCAGCGCTTCTGGAAGTAGCGAAGACAGGTAAAGCGAATTTCCGGTTTACCTGTAACCAGAATGTGATCATCAGCGATGTAAAAGAAACAGATAAGAAAGCGATCCATGCTATTTTAGAGCAGTTTGCGATAACGGGTCATACGGAAAGCGCTTCGGTTGTGCGGCTGAATTCGATGGCCTGTGTGGCTTTTCCTACCTGCCCCCTCGCATTGGCAGAAGCACAACGTTACCTGCCCAGCCTGATAGATAAGATCGAAGTTTTGCTTGCTAAGCATTCATTGTCGGAAGAAGGCATCATTATCCGGATGACCGGTTGTCCCAATGGTTGTGCCAGATCCTATGCAGCAGAGATCGGTTTTGTAGGTACTGCGGCGGGGCGATACAATATGCATTTGGGTGGTGACAGGCTTGGTCACAGGCTCAATACGATATACAGGGAGAATATTGAAGAGACAGAGATACTCCTTTCACTGGATGGACTGTTACAGATATATGCCGGATTCAGGAATGAGGGTGAAACCTTCGGTGATTTTTCTGTACGGCAAAACTGGATGGCATGATCAATGGTACGTGCGCATGCGGATGTAACATTGATCTCTTGTTTGCATCATGCATTATATGATAAACGCCTGCACCAGTCGGCGATAGCACCCACTGCTTCCACGTCCCATGACAGGCAACGGGGAATGTTTTACAATACACACGAGACCTTAGAAGCTGTTTAAAAATGATTATACAAACAACGTATTAAAAATAGTTAGTCACCTGACTTTGGGTATTCTGAAAAAGTTTCCTCAAATAATTTTTTTGCCGCGTCATTTAGGGCGTGGAAATAAGACCACAGATAATCTTATACTGGTGCTTTAGCGCCGGGTCTGTTGACTTATTTCAAGGGATGTTCTCATCCAAAAACCACTCGGGACTGAAGTTCCGGCTATAATAAAGGAGGGCATTTCATTCCACGCCCTAAAGGACGCGGCAATATAAAACAGGCAGATCAGTAATTACTCATTAAATCTTTCAAACACCCATGGCCGCCTGACCAACTGCTAAAACGGTAGATGAAAATTATATTTTTAAACAGTTTCTTTGTACTAAAAGAAATAAAGTTTGTAAAAATATTTTATTAAAAGTCTACTAATTTAGTAGGAATATACTATTTTTGTATTCAGATAGCCGGGCAAGCTTATATAACCTGTCAAAACAAGACCATGATCAGAAATTATAAAAGACGATGTTGAATGTCTATCCGTCTTTTCGTAGAATCCTTCTTCTGAAAGTTTCCTGACGTATTGCTGAGAAGAATAATCATGTTGCCTAAAATGGTGACCGGAATATGCCATGTCCGGAACTTTCAAAAACCATCAAAAAAAAATTCTGATGTACAAAATAATTGCTATTCTGTTTTTAATATTTCCATTTGTTGTGCAGGCGCAATTGAACGGCGCGCTTATTGTAAGTGGCAGGATAGTGGGAGAGAACCATGATGGTTTGCCTTCTGTAAGTGTGTCTATAAAGAATACCACAAAAGGGACACAAACCGATTCAACGGGCAGATTTTCACTGATCATAAGCCAGAAATTACCTTTTACGCTTGTGGTAAGTTCGGTTGGTTTTGAACCACAGGAAACGGAAGTAAGGAATAGCAGTTCCAACCTGACCATCCAGTTAATCACACAGACCTATATCGCGAATGAAGTGGTAGTAACTGCCAGTCGTACTTCCGAAAAGATGCTGCGGTCACCGGTAGCCATCGAAAAACTTGACCTGCGCGCATTAAAAGAAACACCAGCCGCCAGTTTCTATGATGCATTGGGAAATGTAAAAGGGGTACAGTTGACCACTTCCTCGTTAACTTTTAAAGTACCCAATACACGCGGCTTCAATATCCCTAATAATTTCCGTTTTATGCAAATGGTGGATGGTATTGATATGCAGGCAGCCACCCTGGGCGTTCCCCTGGGAAATGCTATCGGGCCAACCGAACTGGATATTCAAAGTATCGAGATCACACCCGGGGCTGCATCTGCATTGTATGGTATGAATGCGATCAACGGGATGGCCAACCTGATCACCAAAAATCCATTCAACTCGCAGGGACTCAGTTTTTTTCAGCGTGCAGGTATGAACCATGTTGACGGAAAGGATCATTCATTGAGTTTTTTAACCGAAACTGCCATTCGTTATGCTAAAGCATTCAAGAACAAGGTTGCTTTAAAAATCAATGCCAGTTATATACGTGGTACAGACTGGATTTCTGATACCCGTTCAGATCAGAATCCCAATACTAAGATCACGGCCAATCCCGGTTATACTGCATTGGATGGCAGTAACAATATCGCTTTTGATGGTTGGAACAAATATGGGGATGATGCATTGGCGGGAAGTAATACGGTTTCCGTAACTGGCTTAACCATCAATGGGCAGCCTAACAAAACCCTTACGGTTGCCCGTACAGGTTATTGGGAAAAAGACCTGGTAGATCCACAGGTGGATAATTTAAAAGTTGATGCCGCCTTGCATTACCGGTTTAACGCGAATACCGAACTGAGCTACTCATACCGTATCGGTAAAATGGATGGCGTGTTCCAGCGTGGCAATAAAGTTAAACTGGATGATGTAGTGGTACAGAATCACCAGTTGCAGTTAAAGGGAAGCAACTTTACCGTTAAGGCGTATATCTCAAAAGAAAATACCGGTAACTCTTATAATGTAAAACCGCTGGCAGACAATATGGATCTTTATACAGGCGGCAGCGCCGGCGTCTGGACAGCAAAATATAAAGCCGCTCTGAATATTTATGCAGGTTCGCATGGTGGATTATTAACTTCAGATAATCTCGCTGCTGCTACCCAATATGCCCGCCAGCAGGCGGACGTTGGACGGGCGGAGCCTGGTACAGAGCGATTTAATATTGTAAAAGATTCTATCACCCGGATCAATAACTGGGATATCAGGTCAGGCGCTATTCCTAATGCACCGGTAACTGGCGGGGCTGCATTGATTCAGAAAAGCAATTTATTTCATATGGAAGGGCAGTGGGACTTATCCAACTCCGTAAAAGTGGTAAACCTGCTTGTTGGCGCCGATGCACGCGTGTATGAATTGATCCCCGATGGGAATAATTTTGTTGATTTTAAACGCGCCATTGCCGACAGGAATACCCCATTAAAGGATGGCAGTTTCGGAAACAACACGTATTATAAAAAATTCGGTGGTTTTGTGCAGGTGAGTAAAACATTTTTTAGCGATAAGCTGAAACTGAATGGGTCCATACGTGCAGATGACAACCCTGCATTCTCACTGAAACTGACACCGCGCCTCGCGGCTGTGTATACCTTCAATGAAAAGCACAATTTCAGGGTTACTTACCAGCAGGGATACCGTTTTCCAGCATTGTTTGAAGCATTGTCGTACGTAAATAACGGAAGGGTAAAGCGTGTAGGTATCCTTCCCCTTATAAACGAGGGCTTAGGCTATCGCGAAAACAGTTATACCCAGTCTTCTGTAGCTATTTACAATGCAGCAGTAAAAGCCGCGGGGAATACCGATGACGCAGCATTAGCTAACCGTGGATTATTGCAGGCAGCCAGTCTTTCCAATGGCGCCCCTGAAGGGATCAGCTCATTTGAAATAGGATATAAAAGTGTTTTGTTTGATAATACCTTCCTCATAGATTTCGATGCGTATGCAAATGTATACGACGGTTTCCTCGGCCAGGTGCAGGTATATGTGCCCATCAGCGAAACCATTGGTTCCGATGCAGCCGTGATAGCCATGATCGACAGAAACAGGGATCCCGCCACATCCAGTTCCGGCAATGCCGCGAGCAAAGGCCAGGAACGCTACCGTGTGTATACGAATGCCAAAAACAAATACACAACCTATGGGTCTTCATTAGGTCTTACTTACCGTTTTTATCAAACCTTTACAGTATCAGGTAACCTGAATTATAATAATATGAAAGGGAATGCCACACCTGACCTGTTTGTGACAGGCTTTAACACACCCAAATGGACATCTAATTTTTCGTTTGGTAACAGGGCGGTGACCAAAAATATCGGGTTTAATATTGTGTGGAAATGGCAGGATGGGTTTTTATGGGAGAGCCCATTGGTAACGGGTGAGGTAAATGCCATCAACAATATAGACGCTCAGGTTACGCTGCGTTTACCGGCCCTGAAGTCGGCCGTAAAACTGGGTGGTACAAATATCCTGAATAACCGGCATATTCAATATGCAGGTGGGCCAACCATAGGGGCTTTGTATTATTTGGCCATCACGCTTGAGGGGTTGTTAACTAAATAATTTAATTTGAGTACCAAATTCTGTTATGCAAACAAAACATATCCTCTTTCCACTGGTATTTTTAGTATCTGTTGTATTTGTGAATGCCCAAACAACCAAGACCACCACTCATCTTAACCAGGTATGGAGCGCTTATTTTAACCAGACCCGGCTTTCCGATAAATGGGGATTATGGACTGATATTCACCTGCGTACTAAATCCGGTTTTGTGAACAATCTTTCACAGTCGATTGCAAGGGTGGGGCTAACTTATTATGTAACCGATAATACAAAGCTCACTGCCGGGTATGCCTATGTAAATCATTTTCCAGGCGATAACCATGCGAATATTTCACGACCGGAGCATCGTTTATGGCAACAGGTGCAATGGCATAATAAGTATCCGAGGCTGAGGCTGATGCAATGGATCAGGCTGGAAGAAAGGTTCAGGCATAAAATTGCGAATGATAATGCATTGGCCAATGGCTATAACTACAACTGGAAAGTACGGTATAATATTTTTTTCAACATTCCCCTGCATAAAAAAGCATTCGCACCCAATACGCTTTCTTTTGTGTTGAATGATGAAGTGCATGTAAATTTTGGCAAAGAGATCGTGTATAATTACTTTGACCAGA
>JBKJPR010000312.1:0-4408 GCA_046594275.1 Sediminibacterium sp. | reverse complement strand
GCTTGAAAGAGATGTGCTGGAAATGAATGCACGCCCCGACAGTGTACTGGAACATACACTTGATTTCTACCTGAGGGAACTGGAAGATATCCATGAAGGGATGCTCTGCTCTGTACTATGGCTAAAGGGCAATCGCATCTATAACTTGTCCGCTCCCAGCCTGCCTGAAAGATATTGTGCTGCCATTGAAGGTGCCGAAATCGGAGAAAACAGGGGTTCCTGCGGCACTGCTGCCTTCCTCAAACAAAAAGTGGTGGTCGAGGATATTGAGAACGATCCCCGCTGGGTTTTATTTAAGGATCTTGCACTGCGCGAAAATCTGAAAGCCTGCTGGTCATTCCCGCTCATGGACTCGCATAATAAGGTAATAGGAACTTTTGCGATTTATTATAAAAAAATAAAAGCACCCACCCCTGAAGAAGAGAACTCACTGGAAAGAGCGAAGAACCTGTTGATGATCATCCTGGAGAACAGGATGTCTGTAGAAGCAGTGAAGCTGAGCAATCAAAGCTATGATATGGTTGCCCAGGCAACCAACGATGCCATTTGGGACTGGAATACAGACACAAACGTAGTGGTAAGAACAGGAAAAGGATTGAAAATGCTTTTTGGGTATGAGCTGGAAGAGGCCATCCTTGATAATGATTTTTGGTATAATCGGATTCACCCGGAAGACTTGCCGGGCGTGGTTCAGAATCAGGCAACTACCATGAACAACCCTGCGGAATTGTACTGGGAAGACGAATACCGGTTCCTGAAAAAAAATGGCCTATATGCCTATGTGTATGATAAAGGATACATCATCCGCAATGAAGAGGGTAAAGCAGTCAGGTTGATCGGAGCTACCCGCGACATAACAGAGCGAAAGGAAAATGAGGCGCTGCTGCTCGAACTGAATAACCGCTTAAAGCAACGGGCCGATGAATTGGCAGCCTCAAATGTTGAACTTGAGCGTTTTGCTTATATCGCATCACATGATATGCAGGAACCCCTCCGGATGATAACCAGTTTCCTGCAACTGTTCAAGAAAAAATACGAGGACCAGATAGATGAAACCGCAGAACAGTATATCCATTTTGCTGTAGATGGGGCAGAACGGATGAAAACGCTGATCATGGACCTACTGGAATATTCACGTGTGGGTTCTAATAAAGAGACCGTTGAGTCAATTGATACAAATGGCTTATTAGCTGAAGTAGTCAATGTATTTCTGAACCGGATTGAAGAAACAAAAGCAACCATAACCATTGGCCAGCTCCCGGGCATATTCGCCAACAGAACGCAACTGTTCCAGTTGTTTCAGAATCTTATCGGGAACGCATTAAAGTATCATAGTGGAGAGCCCCCCGTGATCCATGTTGAGGGAATAGAAGAAGAAAACCAATTTTTGTTCAGTGTGAGGGATAACGGAATTGGCATCAAACCCATTTTCTTTGAAAAAGTATTTATTCTCTTCCAGCGCCTGCATCATAAAAATGAATACAGCGGAACCGGTATAGGCCTGGCGATTTGTAAAAAGATTATAGAGCGACATAACGGAAAGATCTGGGTTGAATCAGAGCCAGGCAAAGGAAGTTGCTTTTATTTTACGATAAGCAAATCTTTTGAGGATTACCGTTTCAGTTAACCCCCTCGTTTTTATATAACATATCTTTGCAACACCAGATCAGATCATGGATTCAAAAACAATATCAATACCCGAAAGTAATGCGCCTCTATCTATACTAATAGTGGAAGATAATCCCGGTGACCTTTTTTTACTGGAAGAAACCCTTCGCCTCAGCCGTTTGCCCTACGAACATATTTTCAAAGCTACCAGCGCCGCAGCCGCCATCAAAATATTGAATGAGCAGAACCTCAGCGTGGTGCTGCTTGACCTGTCGCTGCCCGACAGTTCAGGATACAATTCGTATGAGCAGGTCAGTGAATATGCTTCCAGTATACCCATCATTGTTTTGACAGGTCTTGCCGACATGGATTTGGCGCTCGAAACCATGGCCAGTGGCGCACAGGACTACCTGATCAAAGGCGAATTTGATGAAAGGTTGCTTGCCAAATCCATACAGTACAGTATTGAACGCAACCGTATCCGTCTGAGTTTGGTGGACAGCAATGCGCGCTACCAGAACCTGTTCTTCAATAATCCCATGCCCATCATTATCTATGATATTGAAACGTTACGGATAATGGAAGCAAATGAGACCGCACAGATAGATTACGGATATACACGTGAGGAACTTTTGAATATGACCGTTCTGGCGCTGAGGCCCGAATCGGAGTACGACAAGATCAAAGCATTTGCCAGGACTTTCCTGGAAACAAATGCCGGGAAAAAATCAGCGGTATGGAACCATCAGAAAAAAAACGGCGAGTCAATGGTTGTTGACGTTTCTTCACACAGGATAGATTTTAATGGAACGGCTGCGATATTGGCCATCGCTAATAACATTACAGAAAAAGTGAGGCTCCAGGAAAAACTGGAAGAAGAGAAATTATTAAAACAGAAAGAGATTACCGAGGCCATGATCCAGGTTCAGGAGAAAGAACGATATGAGATCAGTACAGAACTCCACGATAACGTAAACCAGCAACTGACCGTGGCTATGATGTACATCGCTTCTGCCCAACAAAAATTTCCCGGCGACTCCGACCTGCTGAAGCAATCCTCCGGGTTTATCCTGACTGCCATAGAAGAGATCCGTAAATTATCACAAACACTCGTAACACCACTGATCAAGCATTTTGGCCTAAGCAAGGCCATTGAAGGGTTATTAGATGATGTATCTGCAGTGAATACGTTACAGATAGACTTAACGGCAGACAGTTTTTACGAAGAAGATATCAAGTATGATTTTAAACTGAGCATCTTCCGCATCGTGCAGGAGCAGATGAACAATATTATTAAACATTCGAAAGCTACTACTGTGAATATTGAGTTGCTTAGAAATGAAAACCAGGTATGCCTGAAGATACAGGACAATGGGGTTGGCTTCGATATCAGCCAGAAAAGAAAAGGCATCGGCATTTACAATATAATAAGCCGGTCTGACCTGTATAATGGAATCGTTGATATACAATCTTCCCCCGGCAATGGATGTGGCATTAATATTACTTTCCCGCTGAAGAATAACATTCTGCTGTAACGCTACATACCCGGCTGTTTTAATTGCCAGCCTGTTTTTCTTTTTTCGTCATCAACCATCTGCTTCACATCAGACAATAATTTTTTTGCATCGTATATAATGCCGTCTTTAATGGTATATAATACGCCACCGGTTCGCACCACTTTGTTATTACCTGTTAGTTCAATGGCGCCTGTTCCGTATAATACCTGTAAGTTCTTTAAAGGATTGGCATTGATGATCATAATGTCTGCCAGTTTGCCCACTTCCACACTGCCAATCTCTTTGTCCATGCCCAATGCTTGAGCCCCGTATAAAGTAGCAGAACGGATCACTTCTAACGGGTGAAACCCTGCCTCACGCAGGAGTTCGAGTTCTCTTATATAACCGAAGCCATAGGTCTGATAAATAAACCCGTTATCGGATCCGGTGGTAACACGCCCGCCGCGATTTTTATATTCGTTAATAAATGTCATCCAAAGACGGTAATTATTTTTCCATTCCACTTCCTGCTCGGTACCCCAGTTATGCCAGTAAGATCCATGCGACTGAAGACTGGGTTCATAAAATTTCCAGAGGGAGGGTAACGTGTATTGTTCATGCCATTCGGCCCGGCGCGCTCTTTGCAGGTCTCGGTTGGCATCATAAATATTGAAGGTGGGGTCAAGGGTAAAATCAAGGGCAAGCAATTCATTCATCACTTTATTCCAATGCTCACTGAAAGGCTGGGCTGCCTGTTTCCATAGTTTACCGGCTTCTTCAAAACGATGCTGTTCATTATTGTAATTATAATCCAGCGGAAAATTCTGAATCGTTTTATCGGTAAACAAAGCTTCTGGCAATCCATACCAGTGTTCCATACTCGTTAAACCGGCCCGGGCAGAGTTTAGTACGTTCCACCGGGCAACATCGGTTTGTGCATGATGGCAACAGGACCGCAACCCCAATTTTTTATTTTCGCGGATAGCCGCATCCATTACTTCCGGGGAGGCCCCGAAAAATTTAATCCCATCAGCGCCGCTCTTAGCATTCTGTTGCACCCAGGCCCGGGCCTGATCAGCAGTTACGATGGGCGTTTTACTGCCCTGGCCAAAGGCGCTGTAAGCAAATATTCTCGGTGCAGTGATCAGATTGGCGGCGCTTTTTGCTTTTTCATCCAACACCCAATCCAGGCCATTACCGGCAGATGGGTCGCGGATAGTAGTAATGCCATGTGCCATCCATAATTTAAAAACATATTCTGCAGGCGTGCCCTGCGCAGCGCCACCGATATGCCCATGCATATC
>JBKJPR010000163.1:0-9404 GCA_046594275.1 Sediminibacterium sp. | reverse complement strand
CGTTTCAATAATTCATCATGGATCATAATGGTAGGGATCGGTGGATTCTTTTTAGCAGATGATATGATCACAGATATGAACTTTAAGCCATATTTCTGGCCCATCCTGATCATCGGTCTGGGTTTGCTTTTTATTCTCAGGCCAAAAAAAACCTGGCATTTTGAACGGGATCGCTGGAAAAAAACCGACGGCTCTACAAAACGATTTGAAGATGATATACACAGCATCGATGACCCCATTTCAACTGAAGATATGGTAAACAGTACTTCTATTTTCGGTGGAGTCAAAAAGATGATCACCTCGAAAGATTTTAAAGGCGGTGAGATTGTCTGCTTTATGGGTGGTGCGGAGATCAATCTCAGCCAGGCCGATATACTCGGTCCGGTAACCATCGAGATCATGCAGGCATTCGGTGGCACCAAACTGGTGGTACCACCGCACTGGGAGATACGCTCAGAAGCCGTGGCCATTTTCGCGGGCATTGAAGACAAAAGACCGCCGATGCCCGGCGTTTTCGATCCTAAAAAAATACTGATCCTCAAAGGCACCACTATTTTCGGTGGTATTGAGATCAAAAGCTATTGAATCAGTTTGGGGTTTGGAGTTTGGAGTTTGGAGTTGTTTTTATAAACATACAGTTTAGACGCCACCCTACAAACGCCAAACCCTGAACAAACCCCAAACTCCAAACCCCAAACTAAGCTTCTATGAACTGGTATCTTGCAAAACTCGTTTACCGCATCATTTGCGGCACCGGTGATCATGCAGCGCAATTTGATGAACAACTGAGGTTGATCTATGCAGAAGATGAACTTCATGCTTTCAATAAAGCACAGCTTACCGGTGAAAGAGAGCAGGATAGTTTTCTCAATGACGCAGATCATCTGGTGCATTGGAAATTCATCAATGTTACAGAATTACATAAACTGGAAGAGTTGACAGACGGTGCAGAGGTCTATTCCCGTATTCGCGAAGAAGAGGATGGCAATAATTACCAGCATATCGTACAGGTAAAAGCGAGATATTTGTCGGAATACTGCACAGAACAATTCATCGACTCTATATAAAGCATGGTAAGATCCATCACAACAGGCAGCCGGTTCCGCATCACCTTTGTCAGTTGGTGGCTGGTATGGGTACTGGTGCATATGATGTTGATCAGCAGTTACGGGGCCAGTTTTACGCAAGCCATTATAGACAGCATTTTATGCATCCTGTTATTGGCGGCAAGCTGCCTGCTCATTACCAATAACATGAAATACTACCTTCCACAGAAAGAAAGGTACTGGTATGTATTGATCATGAGCCTTGTGCTGAGTGGCATCTGGGTATTGGTGGTAAAAACTCTTCTGAAACTGGTGTTTACATCAGATGAACCCTACCTGGTCTTCCTGGGTAAATCCATGTATATCAGGTATGTAATTGGTTTTTTAATGATTGGTTGCATGGCCATGATGAGCTTGCTCTGGTACACTTTACAGGAACAGCAGGAAGCCAATAGGCGGAAAGAAGAGGCCGAACAGATGACCAAAGATGCTGAGCTTCTAAAACTACGCCAGCAACTACAACCGCATTTTTTGTTCAACAGCCTTAATTCCATCAGCGCACTGGCGGGCAGTGAGCCTGAAAAAGCAAGGCATATGGTACAACAGTTATCCGATTTTTTAAGGGGCACATTAAAAAGGGATGAACAGCAATGGGTTACACTAGAAGAAGAATTGCATCACCTGCAGTTATACCTGGATATTGAGAAAGTTCGTTTTGGCCAGCGGCTACAAACCGATATCAGGGTAGATGAGGATGTGAAAGAGATGCGTATCCCTTCGCTATTATTACAACCGATTGTAGAGAACGCGATCAAGTTCGGTTTATACGATACCATCGGCGAAGTGATGATCACGATCAGCGCCAGGCAACAGGATGGACAACTTCATATCAACATCACCAATCCTTTTGATGAAGAAACTGCTGTGAGTGCCCAGGGCACGGGGTTTGGACTTGCTTCTATTTACCGGAGGCTGTTCCTGCTTTTTGCCAGGCATGACCTGCTGCATACTTCCAAAACAGACGCTATTTTTACAACCACACTACTGATACCCCAATACCAATATGAAGGCAATAATCATTGACGATGAACTCCTCGCAAGGAGCTTAGTTAAAGAATACTTACAGAGCTATCCCGCTATAGAACTCGTTCAGGAATGCAGTGATGGTTTTGAAGGCATTAAAGCCATACAGCAGCATGAGCCTGATCTTATTTTCCTGGATATACAGATGCCAAAAATAAACGGGTTCGAAATGCTGGAACTGATAGAACAACCACCGGCTGTTATTTTCACCACCGCGTTTGAAGAATTTGCCATTAAAGCATTTGAGGCACATGCAGTTGATTATCTGTTAAAGCCTTTCAGTAAAGCACGATTTGACAAAGCCATTCAAAAATGGCAGCAGCAAAATCCAGGCGAGCGCCGGTCTGATACCGATAAATTAGTATCCACTGGTAATCTCACACCTGCCCAGCAAAACCGCGTGGTAGTAAAAAATAATGGCAAGATCAAGATCATACCCACCGTGAACATTCAATATTTGGAAGCGGCTGATGATTATGTAAAGATCCATACCGCTGAAGGAGTTTTCCTGAAAAATAAGACCATGGGTTATTTTGAACAGACCCTGGAAGCCCAGAATTTCATCCGCATACACCGCTCCTGGCTGGTTAATGTACAACTGATCACAAGGATCGAGCCCTATGAAAAAGAAAACCACCTGGCTGTCCTAAGCATTGGTGTAAGACTGCCGGTAAGTAAATCAGGCTATACAAAATTGAAAGAGGCATTAGGAATATAAAAAAGGGTGCAGCAGCCAGGATCTAACATTATGCTTTGCAGGCCTCAAGTTTGCATTACTCTACCTTGCTGTATCGTTTCCACAATGGAAGGGATCAATTGAAAATCGCGTGACTTATCCAAAAAATAATCTGCACCCATACGCATACATTCATCGCGATAGCCTGAGAAGGTATTATTGGTAAGCATGATGACAACAGGTTTCATGATATCCTTGAATGGAAGTTCTTTAAGCATTTCAATACCATTCATACCAGGCATATTGATATCCAGTACTATAATATCGGGCTCATAATTATTCAGCAGTACCAAAGCTTCTTCGGCGCTCATCACAGCTTCTGTTCTGCTAACGTGTTTCAATTCTGATAATAATAATTGCAAACGCTGGAGAATGATCAGCGTATCGTCTATAACCAATATTTTAAGGCCTTTGGTATTCATTTTAAAAAATATCGTCGAAGGTAACCTGTGCAAAAAAAAAGCTTTGTAGGCTATGCTATAAAGCTTGTGTAGTTGTTAAACTACTTTGGTTCCCAGAGGAAAATATTTTTACAACAGAAAAGAGGATTCGCCTGATGATACAAAGGATAAACAGAAAATGGATGTAAATCATAGTGGCATAAAAAAAATATTACTGTATAATTTTATGCAAAAAAATGCATCTGCAGGATAAGGATAAGCAGGGCATCCAATAAACAAAAACTAATTGTTGCCTTCCGCAACTGTAGATATAATACTATGCTGAAAGGGAGTCTGCATAGCAAAAAAGCTTTGTAGCCAGGCCACAAAGCTTTTTTATTTTTTTTAATCCCTGGTTTTTCTAGGAAGAAATATCATGGATGCGATTAATGCAGATATGCATCACACATTGGCTATTTCTAAGGATATTGAGTTATAAGGATATTGAGTTAAAGGATCATGGTAACCACTTTTACATAATTACCATAGTGCAAAGGAAGAATTTTCAAAGACAATAAAAGATAGTATAATGTCCCAGTTTGTGTAGTAATAATACTACACGCAGATTCCTGGTCTTAAATGATGTTATTCATGATCGCATACTTCACAAGATCTGCATTATTCTGCAAATGCATTTTCTCCATAATCCTGGAACGGTAAGTGCTGATGGTATTAACATTCAACGACAGTATCTCTCCGATGGCAGAAATGCTTTTGCCGGTTACAATCATCTTGAATACTTCGAATTCCCTATCCGATAAATGTTCATGCGGGGCCTGTGAATTATTCTGTTCAATAGATCCGGCCAGTACTTCGGCCACTTCGCTGGTAATGTATTTGCGGCCGCTGAGTATCTGCTGAACAGCTTTTACCAGTTCGTAAGGTGCACTTTCTTTAGTAAGATACCCGGATGCACCTGCTTTTAATGACCTTACCGCGTATTGCTCAGGTGCATGCATGCTCAGCATCAATACAGGGGTTTGGGGGGCATGCTCCTTGATCTGTTTCAATATTTCAATCCCCGAATAGCCAGGCATACTGATATCTGAGATGATAATGTCCCATTTTTCATGAATGGCCTTTTTCAGGAGATCAGCCGAATCAGCCACATCATGAATATCTGCAAAAGGAAAAGATTCCACTAATATTTTCCGCAATCCTTCCCTTATCAAAGTGTGATCATCTGCAATCAATATTCTCATAGGTTCTTACTTTTTAATAAGTGTTATTACATCTTACAAAGGCCATATAACTTCAAAGGTAGTACTCTTTAAAATTATCCCCTGCTAATTAATACCTCCAATTTCCAGTCAATTATTTGCAGTTTCAAATATCCTCCAATTATTGAAAATGGGCCATCCGTTCATACAAAAGATAAAGGAGCGATGGCTCGCTCCTTTATCCCGATATAGGTAAGGTTTTTCTGGATAGGAAATTGGATGATAAAAATGGGATATGAGCATTATCATCATCTAATTATATAAAGCTATAAATAACACCGGTAAATAACCTGTTTTAAACACCGTTTTCACTCGGTAAAAACACCGAATTTTATTGCATAAGTCTTCATAGGTTAAATTTTTAATATATCTTAAATCTCTGATCGGCCTTATCCGGGGACAAGTATACAGGCAACCAGTTTCACATTCCAGTGCCAATACCAGGAAAAGCATTAGTTCCCAGTCAGCCTGTTCGTAGTGTTTTTGAATACGTCTAAGGCAGCCCGCTTCATTTCTTCGCGAATTTGATAGTATTGTCAGGCATAACAAACAACCGGGGAACTATCTTGTAAAGAATTATTTTTCCCCGGCGGATAAACAGGAGTATCCCTACTGAAAGTTATTTACCTTCAACCAAAACATACAGGCTTAGCTATGACATATGAAGAATTAGTAAAGGATCATTCAGGAGATATGATTGAAAAATTAATAGCCTGGGTGATCAGCAAAGATCCGGTTGAGATACGGTTCGATTTCCAGGACGGTGACCAGTGGTCCATCATCACCATGCATATTTATGAAGAAGACAAAGAAATTGCCCTCAGGCTGCACCTCAATGACCAGTATGACCTGTATTTTGGTTATTATGACGACGCAGACGAATTTTTCGAGATCATCCAGCCGCTTACAGAAGAGGAAAAAAAGATTATTCCAGAAGGCTTGAAAAAAGTAATGAAAAAAGTGCTGGCCGATGAAGAAGGTATGCGGTTATCGGGGAATTTTTTGTCGAGGTAATAAACTCACTTCTATTTCTTATAAACATTTGTCTCTGCCACCATGCCTTGGTTTTTCAAATTGAACTACGAAGCTTCCAAATTTTTTCTACACTATTACTGTTGAATGCCTTATTAACACCTCTTTTTCAGGCAAAAAACACTCCCGAAGTATGACTGGATTTCAGAATTTTAAGTAACATACGAGAGAAGATTTCCTAGAAGTTGAGCTACGGCACTACGGTAAATACTGACAAAGAACTTTTGGCACTTAAAGTTTTTTGCTTAGCAGTTACTTGCCAGACATATTTTTTATCTAAAACAAAACCTGCTGTTCCAACAGAAGGCTTGATAACAAATGTGACTGCAATGAGTGAATCTTTTTCAAAATGAGGTTTATTTCCTGCCATTGCAGTTTCGGGTGACTCGTTTCCGATAATTTCAACAATCTTAATTCCGGAATAAACGGGTCCAGAGGGGTCGGATGCAGATAAGGACCATGTAAATTCAGCGTCAATACTTTTCTTTAGTGAACCATTATTTACAGGAGAAGTAGGGGTAATTCTTAATGTGGCAATTTCTTGATTATCAGTTTTTGAGCAGGATAAAAACAATATGCAAAGTAATAAAAAGCTGATTTTTTTCATAAGAAAATTATTATTTATTAAAAGGGCCAGATGTTTATATTGATAAACTTCCTTCGCATTTAATCTAAGAAATATAAAAGCAATATAGACGATTTGCAGAGACTGCAAGTATTTAAAGTTTTCTGAATTTTATTAATTACTTGTACCTCGAGGTACAACAGAGGTACAAATTTTGAGAAATCAAAGTATAATCAATGGGATACTAAAAGAACAGAAACTAGCTGAATCCATAGCAAACATTGAGTTTTCAGACATAAAAAAACCACCCCATAAGAGTGGTTTAGTGCCCGGGACTGGATTCGAACCAGCACATCCTTGCGAACGCTGCGACCTGAACACAGTGCGTCTACCAATTTCGCCACCCGGGCGGGGATAATAAATTAATAATTATTTCAGGGCTGCAAATATATGAGTTAGGAGTTAAAAGTCTGGAGTCTGGAGTATTTTTTATTAATCACTCACATAACTCCAGACTCCTAACTTCGGACTTCGGACTCCTCACTTATCTATACAATTAACAAACTGCAACCCCTGATATCACTATTATCCAGCCTTCCCCATACCTCAAAACTGCCATCTTCATATACCTTTCCCACATCTTCTGTGGCAATGAAAGCACAACTATAAATATTGGCCAGGTCTATTACCTGTAAAATGCCGACGCCTGACTCTTTTACCTGCAGGGGATCATCCTCATCCCGTACCAAGACTTTCATCCAGGGCGGGCATTCAAAACGGCCCTCCCCTTTAGAATAAGCCTGGCTGAGCAGTTCCGTCATGCCATATTCAGAATGCACCTGTGACACTCCAAGGCCTTTTCCCAGTAATTGATGTACTTCTGCACGGGTCAGTTCCTTACGGCGACCCTTCATCCCACCGGTTTCCATCACAACGGTATGTTGTAATTGCTGGGGGAAGGAGAACGCAAAATCTAATAACCCAAAAGTTACGCCGATAAGCAGGGTTTTTTGTGGCTGTAATTCCAGTTTTCGCAGGGTTTTAGATAATTTTTCATGTTCATCTAAGTAAAACCCACTGTCAGGGTGGCCGCTTTGCCTGATCAGTTCATCCACCATCATCACCAGTGAGGAATGCTGCCGTTCCAAATAAGAAGGTAACAGGCCAAGAATGCACCAGTCTTCTGCATTTCCATAGAAAAGGTTAAATGCTTTGGTAAAACTTTCCCTGTAAACAGCCAGGTCTTTCAGAAAATGCCTGCTGGTGTTGGTTTGCGTGGTGCCACTGCTTTCAAAGAGCAACCCAGGAATGAAATCTGTCGTATGTATGGTATGCGTTTTAAAAAAGGAAATGGGCAACGCGGGAATGGCTGCAGGTGTCTTAATAGTATGCGTGTCAGCGCCAGACAGACCGCACCATTGCCTGTATACCGGATTATGGGTATATTGAAAACGGAAAACAGACAGGCTTTGCTCAACAAACTCAGCGGAGTTGCCGCTAAGAGAGAAAATATTGTTAACATCAAATAAGGGCACAGCTATGTATTGTAATGTTTTGACTAAATTTGAACTGATAATGAAACGAATGAAAACAAAATTATTGATACTATTGGCATTACCCCTGTTGTTTTATGCCTGTAAGAAAGATACTTACCAGACCAAACCCCAGCTTTCAATAAAAAGTATTAATTCTAAGACCTTAAAACAAGGCGATCTACTCCTTTTCCAATTGTCATTTACAGATGCGGAGGGGGATATACAGGATACACTATGGGTACAGAAAATATCCAGGACCTGCCCGGGAACAGCCGGTGCGCAATTCATCAGTAAGAACAGGGTACCCGATTTTACACCTACCAGTAACCTTAAAGGCATACTGGAGATTGGCTATGTTTACAATGCCAACGTACAGGGATATAGCTCCATCACAGGCTGTGGTACGAAAAACGATACTGCTTATTTCAAATTCTGGCTTAAAGACAAAGGCAAAAACGTAAGTGATACCATTTCTTCAGAAAATATTGTATTACTAAAATAGCACCGGTTGAATGGATTAACCAGATCGCTTCTTTTCGGGAATTATTTCTACGGCATCTGCGCGATCGCTTTATCTATTGAAGCAAGCCTGCAACAAGGTTCTTCTTTAAATTCCCGTACTTACTATCTTCTTGTTTTTGTGGCCACAGTACTGTATTACACCCATGCCTATATAGCAGAACCGGATTCAGAACCCGGTAACCAACGCTCAGCCTGGTATCATACACACAGGCAATTTGTTAAATATACACAGTTGATATTTACGGTTGTGTTGCTAATCACAGGCATGGACCTGCTTGAAGCAAACTGGTCGCATTTAAAGTATACAAGCCTCTTGCTATGGGTAATGGCGGGGTTATTTCCATTGGTAGCGGCTTTATATTATGGCAGCCTTACACCAGGCAGGGCTACCAATAGCCTGCGTAAACAGGGATGGCTAAAACCATTTTTCATAGGTTTTGTATGGGCAGGAGCAGTTACTATCTACCCGGTCCTGTTTTATAGTATAGAGGAAGGTATTCCCTATATACCGGGCCTTGTGAGCATATTATTGTTCGTTAAGAACTTTATGTTTATTACTATGCTCTGCATCATGTTCGATATAAAGGACTATGCGGCCGATCATAACCTGCACCTGAAAACTTTCGTAGTAAGCCTGGGATTGCGCAAAACCATCTTTTACATCATTATTCCACTCAGTATTATAGGGCTGGGAACCTTTATTGTGTATGCGGTACTACGGGATTTCCCTTTTTTACGGATAGTCATCAACACTATTCCTTTTATATTGTTGATAATTGTAGCCTACTCTTTGCACCGTCGTAAAAGCATTCTCTATTATCTTGCAATCATTGACGGGCTGATGCTGGCCAAAGCGATCTGCGGTATCATTGGCATCACTCTTATTAAATAAAGACCATGGCAAAAACGAAAACTACCAGACCCAGAGCAAAATCGATCCTGACGGAGAAATCTCTAGCGTTTTTAAAGAATTATATCAATACCCCTTCCCCTGTTGGCTTTGAAAGCGGTGGCCAAAAAGTCTGGCTGGAATATGTAAAGCCTTATACAGATAGTTTTTTCACCGACCCTTATGGAACTGCCGTAGCAGTGCTGAATCCCACAGCCCCTTTTAAAGTGGTTATCGAAGCGCATGCCGATGAGATCAGTTGGTTTGTAAACTATATTAACGACCAGGGATTGATCTACCTGAAAAGGAATGGTGGCGTTGACCACCAGGTGGCGC
>JBKJPR010000062.1:0-4351 GCA_046594275.1 Sediminibacterium sp. | reverse complement strand
GCCCTGATGATCCGGAAATTATACAACAGGAACATAGCTATTGCCACACCGAAGGTCAATCCCACCGCCTGCATAATCAGGCCGGGATATTTTTCTGCAAAGGCCGCGTTGAGGATGGCTGAGATACCTCCAATGAACAAACCTTCCAGCAAACCATACAAAGGAGCCAGGTAACCGGCCCAATTGGGTTTGAAACTGATGGCTATGGCAGCAATAAGGCCTCCGAATATGCCCACCATCATTAGCGTAGTCATCAGGCCGCGGTTGCCGTCCTCGAACAAATGCCAGTTATAAGCAGCGCCGGCTATGATCATTATCATTAAAAAACCAAACTTATTGATCGTACCCCGCACACTCATTGTACCCTGCATATCGGCTTCTATGCTCGCGCTTTTGTCGAACATCTTCTGTGTTAAAGTGGGATTACCTGATTTAAAAATTGCCATAAGTTAAAATTTAATACATACAAATATAGGAAACCCGGAATGGGTTTCAAAGTGGGGTTCACTAAGAAAAGATTAAAGTTAGAGCCAGTCTATGGTCCAAAATAAAAATCTCTTATTGATAATAGGCATGGTCTATTGACTATTTGCCCTCAATCCCGGGTAATGATCTACGGTTTCAAACACATAACGGGGATTCTGTTTGAGAATACTGATGAATTTTGCCAGCGAATCTGCATCTCCGGGGCGCTGGAACATGCGGTCATGTGTCAGGATCACCAGGTGATTGGGAGTATGTGTCTGGTGTTGGGCAAAAGCGGTCTCTACCTGGGCAGCCAATTTTTCAGGGGTCTGAACCGGACGGGCATTTTTGTGGTTGAACCCCCATTCCAGATCCCAGCCAATGATGTTATAACCTGCACTGTCTAATAAATGTGTGAGGGGTTTTGCAAAATCAGTGGCTTTAATAAGCCCGTTCTCGGCCCAGGCCCTGTTGCCCGGTAAACGAAGTATCTTAAATGGAACATGAAGTGACTCCTGTGCTTTGAAAAAATCCATTTCGGCCATAACGGGATGGTGGTAAAAGAAAGGATACTTATTATTGGCATGGGTATAACTGTGATTGGCCAGTAAGAACTGCGGGTAGCTTTCCCTGATCATTGATACGATCTTCCTGCCATCGCTTTTCCGTGCTGCATGCAGGCCTACCATAAAAAAACTGGCTTTAATGCCTGCCTGCCTGCAAAGCTTGTAACAGTCAACCGTTCCGTGCTGGGGGCCATCATCAAAACTCAGGTAGATATATTGTTTGGTGTTGTCGTATACAATGGGGTACCAGGCAAATCTATTCGTAGCAGGCTTCCTGCCGCCATCCTTTGGCTCAGGTGCATCCCCGTCTCTACCATGTGCATGGGTACAGCCGGCCAGGAATCCGAACAGAATTAGCCAGCCCAGGAAAAACAGTGTATGCCTGCATATCATATACATCCTCGTCAATTTCTTGCGAATATAGTTATCGGGGCAGTATTCTTCGTTAATAGATCACTTATTTCAAAAAAAGGCCAGGAAGTGTTAAAAATCATGTATCCATGCGTTCGTTATATTTATCTTTGCAAATACAAAATTTTTCGATGACCAGAAAAGAAGAACTTTTACAGAACGTTGTGATCAAGTTTGCAGGCGATAGTGGTGATGGTATGCAGTTGACGGGCCAGCAGTTTACCAATAATACGGCCATGCTGGGTATTGACTTGGCTACATTCCCCGACTTCCCGGCAGAAATCAGGGCCCCGATCGGCACACTGCCGGGTGTGAGCGGTTTCCAGTTGCATTTTTCTTCCAATAAGGTATTTACTCCCGGCGATATTGCCGATGTGCTGGTAGCGATGAATGCCGCCGCCTTAAAAGTGAACCTGAATGCGATCAGGCCCGGTGGCAAGATCATCGTGAATATTGAAGGATTTGATGCCAAGAACCTTCGCCTGGCCAATTACCACGAGGGTGTTAACCCACTGGAAGATGGTAGTCTCGAGAATTATGAAGTGACCAAGATTGATGTAACCAAACTGACCCGCGAGGCGCTGAAAGACTTCCCGGAACTGGGCAATAAAGAAAGGGACCGTGCCAAGAACATGTTTGTACTGGGCTATATCTACTGGATGTATAACAGGAGCCTTGAAAATACTTTTGATTTCCTGAAAGAGAAATTCGGTAAAAAACCAATGATCCTTGACAGTAATGTGAAAGTGCTGCAGGCAGGATATAATTATGGAGATACCACGGAAACCTTTACCAGCCGTTACAGGGTAGAAAAAGCGAAAATGAGCCCGGGCCTTTACCGGAGCATTATGGGTAACCAGGCATTGTCATTGGGATTGATCGCGGCCAGCGAAAAAAGCGGGTTGCCGATCTTTTTGGGGGCTTATCCCATAACGCCTGCTTCTGATATCCTGCATGAACTGAGTAAATACAAAAGTTTCGGCATCAAAACGTTCCAGGCGGAAGATGAGATCGCGGCTATCGCATCGGCTATCGGCGCCAGCTATGGCGGGGCATTGGGTGTTACCGCTACTTCAGGTCCGGGTATGGCATTAAAAGCAGAAGCCATAGGGCTGGCGGTGATGCTTGAGATCCCATTGCTCATCATCAATATTCAACGCGGCGGCCCTTCCACAGGATTGCCTACCAAAACAGAACAGAGCGATCTGATGCAGGCCTATCATGGCCGCAACGGCGAATGCCCCATGCCCATTATTGCCTCTTCAACGCCAAGTGATTGTTTCGATGTGGCTTATGAAGCTGCCCGGATTTCGGTACAGCACATGACGCCGGTTGTTTTATTAAGTGATGGATTTATTGCCAATGGTGCAGAACCCTGGAAGTTTCCAAACGCAGCCGACCTCCAACCCATTACCGTCAATTTCAAAAAAGAACTGGCAGCAGATGAGCTAAAGTTTCAACCCTACAGAAGGGATGAAAAACTGGCGCGATCCTGGGCCATTCCCGGCACTCCGGGATTTGAGCACCGTATTGGTGGCCTTGAAAAACAGGATGTGACCGGCAATATTAATTATGAACCCGAGAACCACCAGCATATGGTGAACATCAGGCAGGCCAAGGTTGATAAAATAGCAGACTATATTCCCTTACAGAAAATAGACAGCGGACCCGAAAAAGGAAAAGTGTTGGTATTGGGATGGGGCTCTACCTATGGCGCCATCAAAAGCGCCGTATTACAATTACAGGCCGAGGGACATTCAGTGAGCCATGCACATATCCGTTACCTGCGACCCTTCCCCAGGAACCTGGGAGAGATGATCCGGAATTTTGAACATGTATTGATACCTGAGATCAATAATGGACAACTGGTTAAGATCATCCGCGACCAATACCTGGTAGATGCCAAACCTTATAATAAAGTGATGGGCATTCCTATTACTAAGGGGGAGTTGGTGGATGTGATTAAGAAAATGTTGTAAGCAGCTTTAATAACCAGATTTTTTTAACCGCGGAGACGGGGAGACGCAGAGGTTTGGCAGCGAATCATCTGCCTTTAACTCTGCGTCTCCCCGTCTCCGCGGTTACCTTTTAGTTAGGCAGGATAGACATTTACATTAATGGTAAGGCCTTAGTATTTAATTATTCCAAGTTAACCGTAGTGTTTTTACTATGAATATCGAACAACTCCGGGAATATTGTTTGCATAAACCTGATGCGGAAGAAACTTTGCCATTTGGCCCCGATACACTTGTGTATAAGGTGAATGGTAAGGCTTTCCTGCTCACGGGGTTTGACAGCCACCCGCTTCAGTTCAACGTTAAATGCGATCCTGATAAAGCGATCGAGTTACGGGAAGAGTACCCGCAATCTGTATTGCCGGGTTATCACATGAATAAAAAACATTGGAACACCATTATAGTGGATGGAACCCTTAGTTCAAAACAATTGAAAGAATGTATTGATCATTCGTATGAATTAGTGAATAGAAAGAAGAAAGCATGAAGAAATTGTAGCCGCAAATTCGCAGATGGTATTCTCCCGAAAGAAGTATTCTACAACTTAATGAGTTCTCTTCGTTAGGTTTCTGTCTGCCGGCAAATAGGCTGGCGCATCGAAAGAACCTTCTAATCTGCGCATCTGCGGCCAAAAAATAAATCTACTTCTGTAAGAATTTCTGATAGTAAGGGCAGTTCTCCCGTAATCCACACGCCCCGCATTTGGGCTTTCGCGCTATGCAGATATACCGCCCATGCAAAATGAGCCAGTGATGCGCTTTGTGTATCATTTCGCGCGGTATATGTTTTACCAGTTCTTTTTCAACAGCTAATGGTGTGGATGCACCTTGCGTGACCAGGCCCAGCCGCTTACTCACCCTGAACACATGTGTATCCACTGCCATATTGGGTTGT
>JBKJPR010000038.1:0-6704 GCA_046594275.1 Sediminibacterium sp. | reverse complement strand
GCTGTCAATATCATAATACACAAACCACCGGTAAAGGCGGCGGCAGATATATTTCGCCACTTCCTTTGTACTGAAGATCATATCCAGCAACGCATCCAGTTCCAGGTCACCTGCGGTTGCGCCGGTTTGTCCTTGTATGATCGTGTTATTGTAAAAAGAGGAAAATTGTTTACTCTTGGTATCATGACGGGTTGCATCAAAATAAGAGGTCATCAGGGTCGCATTATTTCTCCAGCCAGTTAATACCTGTGCCGCTGCTTTTACATCTTCTTCTGTATACAATGAACCGGGGCCTTTTCCGCAACAGAATAATTCCTGCAATTCCCTTCCGTAATTTTCATCCGGCGCTTTGGCCGTATTATATTGCCCGTTAAGGTAGACCAGCATGCCCGGATCAATAGTTACTGCTCTAGTTAAGGATTTAAAATTACCCAATACATTTTTCCGGAACAGGTCATGCTGCCTGTACACAAATTGCGCATTCCCTATATCATTGGTTTCGGAAGCGAAATGGTTGTGCCAGAAAAAAGTCATTTTCTCGCGGATACTTCTGTCCTGATTGATCATGACACCCATCCACCATTTTTTAAAGGAGGCTCTCCGCAAACTATTAACCGTGCCATCGGTATTAGGGTCATTTACCCAGGTAGTTCCCTGGAGAATAAGCGGATCAGGCAGGGTGGCATTGGCAGGGGTAATGTATTCCTTTACCGGTGGGTCCGGCATAGGCGCTGTGGGATTCAGTATCTCATCAACAGATTGTATGAATGTGCGGGTCTTAAAATAATTGATATCGGTTCTGCTGGCACCGAACAGGGTTCTTTTCAACAGGTGGATCACTTCATTTTCTGTCCATGCACCTGCATACACAGCCAGGCCGCCGGAAGGAAGGGGTGCAGGCTCGGGACTGGCTATTTCCTGTTCAACAGGAGTTGGAATATTGACTGATAAAAACGCTCTTCTATCCATAAAAGCTTATTCTGGCAATGAGTATGATACCCGGGCAACACTGCCTGCTGCCTGAAAACCAGATTAATTTCCGATTTGGGTAGTTGAAACGGGTTTTCCGGACTAATATAAGCCAAATTCTTTTCAGACAATGCAGCATTAAAAAGGTAATAATGTCTATATTTAGGTAAACATTTCCCCCTTCATGACGGAACAAGCCATTATTACCGGCTGTTTACACAACGACGCGGCAGCGCAACGAGAACTGTACAATCGCTATAGCCCTAAAATGCTCAGTGTTTGTTACCGTTTCGGACAGAGCCGTGAAGATGCTGAAGATATGCTGCAGGAAGGTTTCATCAAAGTTTTTACCCAGATTCATACGTTCCAGAATAAAGGCGCATTTGAAGGATGGATAAGAAGGATAGTGGTACACACCTGTATCAACTTTTTGAAGAAGTATAAAAAATTCAACGAAAGTGTTGACCTGGCCTATGCCAATTATCTGCAGGTAAAAGAGGAAACTGTTCCTTCTATTATGCAGGCCCGGCAGATCATTGAATGCATCAGGTTATTACCGGTAGGGTACAGAACCGTATTGAACCTGTATGCATTGGAAGGGTATAGTCATAAAGAGATAGGCGAAATGCTGGATATTGAAGAAAGTACGAGCCGAAGCCAGTATACCCGGTCAAAAGCCATGCTGGAACTGATCCTCATCCGGAAAAAGATTATCGAGAAACCGAAAGAGGAATTCAACTGGCTGGCGGCTTTAAAAAATAAGTAGTGTGATGTTTGTATATGGATAACCAAAATTACCAGGACGAGTTTGAGCAGTTTTTACAAGATGAAGTAAAACAGCACCGGATGTATCCTTCCGACCATATCTGGAAGAATATACGTACGGAACTGCATGGTTATAAGGCCTGGCCCGCACTTACATTTATTTCCCTCTTTATTATTACCGCATTAACCATTTCCACCCTGATCAATAATCATCCTGATCAGCACCTATTGGTTAAAAGCGGTTCCCCGGTAGTTACACAGGCTCAGGCGGAACACGCTAATCCACCACCTATGGCGGCAGCTACGGTTCCGGCCAGCAATAATTATTTCGAAAAAATCGCACCTGAACAGATTACCGCTGAAACTTTTGGAGACATAAAACCGGATGAGATATTATTAGTTACCAGGAGTACAATCAGCGATAATGCTTTACTGCCCGTGCCTACCCAGCCCTTCACTAACAGATCGCATCATTTTTCAGAAAAGATCGTAAACAGGGAACTACCTGTATCTGCCTCTCCGCAGGAATTGGATAATACAATGATTATTCCATTGGCAGCAACAGAGATAGAAACCCCTGTGGTTACAGAAATGCCCGGGCCCCTGGTTGTTAATACCCCTTCTACGGAAGTTAAAACAGAAATAAAAAGAACAGAGGGTCATCTTACAGCCGATAATTTCTTAAAAGATTTTGGTTATGTGAGTGCCGTTCCACGTAATAAGAATGCAAAAATCGGTTTCCACGTATATGTTACCCCTTCCACCAGCTACCGGAAATTATCTGATGAGAAAGTAAAAGAAGTTATACAACCCGCAGCAGCGCAATCACAGAATGTTCCCTTGAGTCTTAACCGCGCTGCATTCTCTACAGATGTAAATAACGTGGTAAGACACAGGCCTGCCATAGGCCTTGAAATGGGTTTTGCTGTATTGTATAATATAAATCCGCGCCTGAAATTAAAGACCGGTATGCAGTTGAACATCCGCCAGTATTATATTGAAACTTTCCAGTCGCTTACCAATGATCTTACCAGCCTTTCACTGATCAATTATGGTGGCATTGAAACGATCAGCTTCTATTCTCCTTATAATAACAATACGGGCTACCGGCAAACACAACTGGACAATAAAGTGTACCAGGTTTCTATACCAGTTGGCGTACAATGGGAAATGATACAGGGCAAACATTTTGGCATCAATTCCGAAGCTTCTGTGCAACCAACCCTTACACTTAATAACAATACCTACTTGCTCTCAACAGATTATAAGCATTACACCGATGGCAAGGATTTCATGCGTAAATGGAACATCAATACCAGCCTGGGATTAAATCTTACTTTCCGGTCAGGCGCCAGTTCGTGGCAACTGGGTCCGCAGATCCGGTACCAGCACCTGCCTACTTACTCCAATGCCTATCCTGTTAAAGAATTCCTGATTGATTATGGTGTTCGTTTAGGGTTTACCAAACAGATCAGGTAATAACATCTATTATATTAATTAACGCCCATCAGGGGTTTAACGGTTGATTATTTTTTGTCAGGTTTCACACTGATAAAATTTATACACTGATCCCCGCCTGAACGGAAGGGCAGGTGAGGCGAAAATAGTCGTACGAAATAGTAGCATTCTCAAATGCTGTTTCAATAAGAGAAGGACAGAAGAAAAAGAGGCAAAAGAGCTTCTTTTTTTCTTCTTTTCTCTTGTCCTTCTCTTATTGAAACCTTACACTCGCTCAGATAACTATAGAAGGATGGATGTTTAACCCCTGATTCGCATAAATAGTTAAAGCCACTGAATAAACTACACCGTGGCTTTTTTATTGATGGCAATTGAATAATTTTGCCCGATGAAAATAGTACCGGTAACCCTACTGCTTTTTTGGTTTATTTCGTTGGCCTGCCATACCACCGAACCGCAGGTAAAAGCCAAACAGCCCATTGCCGATACCAGTAAGTTTTACCCATTAGCTGTGTTTTTCAAAAAGCAGATCGAGCATGTAGACCTGCGCAATTACCCAATATATAAGATCACGGTAAAGGATGGTAAAAAAGATTCATCTGCTTTGAGCAAAGAACAGTTTATCGCATTGGGAAAGATTTTTGTTGACAGATCGATCACTGAACCCAAAGTAAAAGCCCTGTATAAAGAAACCGTTTTCCAGGATCTGAGTACGAAGAGTTATACCCTGAACTATTCACCAACAGATCATACCGCTGAAGTGCAGAATATAGATATACTGCTGGATGAAGAGACCAATAGGGTAAAACGGATCTTTATCAGGGTTCTATATACCCGTGGCGATAGAACGATTTCGGAGCAATGCAACTGGAAAACAGATAAAAGTTTCCAAATCAACCGATTCCTGCAAAGCAGGAACGGGTACAAAACAACAGAATTGAATTATATTAACTGGAACGATACGCCCTAATAGCCGGCGGTTTTTATGACAGCACAGCAATTTCAGCAAATAACCCTTACCCTACCGCAACAGCCCGGCATTTACAAATATTATGATGCGGGTAATACCCTTTTGTATGTAGGCAAGGCAAAGGACCTGCGTAAAAGGGTGGGTTCTTATTTCTCGAAAACGTTCACCACCTACAAAACGCATGAGCTGGTACAGCGTATCCATCACATCGAATTTACCATTGTAGGATCGGAACAGGATGCATTTCTGCTGGAGAATTCATTGATTAAAGAATACCAGCCACGGTACAATATCAACCTCAAGGATGATAAAAGCTACCCGTATATCGTTATCAAAAAAGAACCGTTCCCCCGGATTTTTTTAACCCGGAAAAAAATAAATGACGGCTCAGAATACCTTGGCCCGTTCACATCTGCCGGTAAGGTACGAGAGCTGCTCAGTTTTATTAAACAGTTTGTTCCACTCAGAACCTGTAAGCTCAACCTGGCAGAACAGCATATCCGGAAAGGGAAATTCAAAGTATGCCTGGAATACCACCTCGGCAACTGCAAAGGACCTTGTGAGGCCCTTCAGTCTGAGCAGGACTATGATGAAGGATTGCAACAGGTAAGAAATATCCTGAAAGGAAATCTTAGTTCCGTGATCAATCATTTCAAAAAAGAAATGCAGCAACTGGCCGCACAGCTTTCATTTGAAAAAGCGAATGAAGTACGAAAAAAAATAGAACACCTCGAAAGCTACCAGGCCAGGTCCGTGATCGTAAGCAGCCATTTGTCCAATATCGATGTATTCTCTATCCTGAAAGAAGATAACTGGGCCTATGTGAATTACCTGATGGTACAGAACGGCACCATCGTTCAAACACATACTGTACCATTGGAAACCAAACTTGAAGAAACAGAAGAGGAAGTATTAAGCTTTGCCATCGCTAACCTGAGAACTTCTTTCAACAGCTTAGCAAATGAAGTGATCGTTCCTTTTGCGATAGCGTATCCGGATAAAGCTGTGACCATTACGCTGCCTAAAGGGGGCGATAAAAAGAAACTGCTTGACCTCTCAGTAAAGAATGTGGCCTACTTCAAAGAAGAGATCAAAAAGAAAAGAACACTGCACCTCGAAGGCAAGACAGACAAGGAAAAGCAAAAAGTATTATACGAATTACAGGCTTACCTGCAGTTGCCCCAAGTGCCTGATCATATTGAATGTTTCGATAATTCCAATTTCCAGGGAAGCTATCCTGTATCTGCCATGGTCTATTTTAAAGATGGGGTTCCGAGCAAAAATGATTACAGGCATTTCAATGTAAAAACAGTGGAAGGCATCAATGATTTTGCCACGATGAAAGAAGTAGTGTACAGGCGATATAAAAGATTGTTGTCGGAAGATCAGCCCTTACCCAAACTCATTATCATTGATGGCGGCAAGGGCCAGTTGAGCGCAGCCATGGAAAGCATAAAGCAACTGGAACTGGCCGGAAAAATACCGGTTGTGGGCCTGGCTAAGAATGAAGAGGAATTATTTTTCCCCGGCGATACGCAATCCATCAAACTACCTTGGGACAGCGACAGCCTGAAACTGGTGCGGCGCATACGGGATGAGGTACATCGTTTCGGAATTACTTTTCATCGCAATAAACGGTCAAAAGGAACGTTTAAAAATGAGCTGGAATCTATCAGTGGCATTGGCGAACAATCTGCCCAGCAGTTATTAAAAGAATACAGGTCGGTAAAAAGCATCAGGGAGAAATCAGAAGAAGAATTGGCTACAGTAGTGGGGAAGTCAAAAGCCAGGTTATTGCATAACTATTTTCATACACCTGGTAAATAAAAAGGGGCCAGGATGAAAATCCAGCCCCGTTTTAAAATCCAATATCCTATGAAAAACCGTTACGAAGTTAAGGATTCAAATGAATTAACCAATTATAGTAGCAACTAAATCTTAACAGTTTGGTGTTTTATACGAAAAAAGAGGCTTTTTAGGCCTCCTTTCATTTTACACTTTACATAAAATCTTAATATTGCCAGAGATCCTGCTCATAATTGAAGATGCGCTGCTTGATATTCTCTCCTTCCAGCAAGCGGAACAGGGGGTCCTTGATCATGGCATTGAGGTACCTGTCGCTCGGATTATTGGCGCTTGACTTAATAATATAGCTACTAAAGAACCGGCTTTCAAACAGTTCTTCCCAGGTCATTCGGCTGGAAAAGTTCTTGGGATTGTATACATCCACTTTGGACAGGGTTTTACGCAGGTCCGGATAATATACCCAGAAAAGCACCCGTGGCTGTGATTTACCGGCCACTACCTGTTTGGCTATTGGTGCGATACCGATAATACGGGTAAACAAACGACTGGCTTCTTTATCAAAGATCAACTGCTCTTTTAGGCGGAAGGTATATACCGAATCGGGGCTGAATTTAGGTCGCTTGGTAATCACACGCTCAACGGCTCCGGTTACAGGATCGGGTACATCCACTGTATCAAACGCACCGGCTGTTTGGTTAAACACCTGATCGGCGGTAAGCGGAATGGTAAAGCGGTC
>JBKJPR010000439.1:0-3805 GCA_046594275.1 Sediminibacterium sp. | reverse complement strand
CTGAAAAAAATTCCCCTCGGCCGTTTTGGCAAGGCAGAAGAAATAGCCAATGCCACTTTATTCCTGGCCAGCGATATGTCTTCGTATGTTACCGGGCAGGTGCTGAGTGCCTGTGGTGGGCTTAATGTCTGATCCACAGCTTTCATCCATTTACCCTTATTGAGGGGTTAATGGCTGCCAGCCTTGGTGGGCAGTGAAAATATACCAGCTTATGTTTTTGTTAAACAATTTTTAACAGTTGTATGTTATTTGCTTTCTGACTATTTTCGCGGAAGTTATGAGGAAAAAGATTTATACACTTTTTTTATTACTGGTACTGTTAATACAAATGCTGCCGGTGCAGCAGATGGGAAGCTTACTGTTCAGTAACCAGCTCACAGAAGAACTGCCTCATCCGGAAGACCCAGACAAGGACTTCGCTAAAAAAGAATTTAAAAGCGACTATCTCTCCACCGCATCTGTTTCCTTTATTTCAGCTTATATAGATTTCTCTTACAATCACCGCTTTATGGCCGATTCCATACCGCATAACTATTCTGGTGATATTCATGTACCTCCACCCAATTGCTGATCCTTCTGAGTAAGCAATCTTTTTATTTAATCTAGTTTTTTACAACAGCAGCCTTTGCATGGCTATCCAACTGTTTTCCGGTATTACTGCCGGAATTCCGGGAGTCATTGCACAAGCATGCCAACACAATCACTGCCTGTTAGCAACCAGCAGTATTAATCTATAACAATGACATTCAGAAACATAAAAAATGATATTCCGTCAAGCATAGTTGTCTTTCTTGTAGCCCTTCCATTGTGTTTGGGTATAGCATTGGCATCGGGCGCACCTTTTTTTAGTGGCATTATTTCAGGTATTATTGGGGGCATAGTGATAGGATCGCTTAGCGGCTCGAATCTTAGTGTAAGCGGGCCGGCAGCCGGATTAGCTGCATTGGTGCTGGCAGCCATTACCAACATAGGCGATTTCCGGTTATTTCTCTGTGCAGTTGTTATTGCGGGTATTGTACAAATACTGATGAGCCTCGCAAGGCTGGGGGGTATCGCCAATTATTTCCCATCCAGTGTAATCAAAGGTTTACTTACCTGTATTGGCATTTTAATTATTGCCAAACAGATACCACATGCTTTCGGGTATGACAAAGATGAAAAGGGAAACCTGACCTCCCTTTTTCCTTTTGGTGATGAGGACTGGCATGAGCTGTTGAAACCCTTACAACATATTGAAGTAGGCGTTTTTCTCATTTGCATCATCTCCATTATAATTATGCTTGTATGGGATAAGCCCTTTATAAAAAAAAGGTTCAAATTTGTACCCGGCGCCCTGGTAGCTGTAATAGTTTCTGTTATCATTAATGAAATTTTTATAGCCACTAATAATCCTTTAGTAGTGGGTGAAGATCACCTCGTACAGATAAAAGTGGCAAAGAACGCTTCAGATTTTCTTGGGTTTTTTACATTCCCTGATTTCAATGGGTTTATGAACAGTAAAGTGATAGTGACGGGCATCATGATCGCCATCATCGCCTCTCTTGAAACCCTGCTCAGTATTGAGGCAGTGGATAATATGGATCCTGAAAGAAATGTAACCAATACCAACCGGGAACTGTTTGCGCAGGGTATAGGAAACAGTATTGCAGGGTTGATCGGTGGTTTGCCGGTAACCAGTGTGATTGTACGAAGCAGCGCCAATATAAATTCGGGTGCAAAAACAAAATTATCTACTATACTACACGGGGTATTATTACTGCTCTGTGTGATATTGATCCCCGTGTTGCTGAACAAAATACCCCTCTCAGCGCTGGCAGCCATTTTATTAATAACAGGGTATAGATTATGCAAGATCGCTGTTTTCAAAAAAATGATCGGTAACGGGAAATACCAATACATCCCCTTCTTTGTTACAGTAGTTACCATATTATCCATTGACCTGTTTGGCGTGTACAAGCCGGTTAAAGGAGAAGGATTACTGATCGGTGTTATTGCAGGCCTGATCGCCGCTACAGTAGCCATCCTGCATGGTAACCTTAAAAACAGTTACTTCTTTCACAAAGACAAACATTTCGCCGGAGATATCATTAACATTCACCTTTCCGAAGAAGTCTCTTTTTTAAACAAAGCCAGTATACGCGAAACGCTGGACCATATACCAGCAAATGTAACGGTGATGATAGATGCTTCTAACACAAAATATATTGATTTTGATGTACTGGAACTGATAAAAGAATTCAGGGACATCAAAGCGCCACTTAAAAATATAATCTGCCAAACCGTTGGCTTCAAAGAGAAGTACAGGATAGACAATGCCTATAACGTGCAATCGGGTCATTGACTGCGATTTAAAAATATAAACTATGGAAAAAACATATAAAAAATTACTACGAAACAATAAAAACTGGGTCGTTAAACAATTAAAAGCCAACCCAGAGTATTTTGAAGAACTGGCTAAAGGACAAAGCCCCGACTATTTATGGATAGGATGCAGCGATAGCCGGGTTCCTGCCAATCAAATTACCGGAACCCATCCGGGCGATATCTTTGAACACAGGAATATCGCCAATATGGTAGTGCATAGTGATATGAACCTGCTTAGTGTTTTATCGTATGCTGTAGAAGTATTAAAAGTAAAGCACATTATCGTTTGTGGACATTATGGATGTGGTGGTGTTTTGGCAGCTATGGGAAATAAGCAATTCGGATTGATAGATAACTGGCTCCGGCATATAAAAGATGTTTACAGGTTACACTATAAGGAACTGGATGCCATAAAAGATGAAGCCCAGAGGGCACGGCGCTTCGTAGAAGTCAATGTAATGGAGCAGGTACTTGACCTGAGTAAAACATCTATTATACAAAATGCCTGGAAAAAAGAGCAGCCCCTACATATACATGGATGGGTATACGATATACACGATGGTATTATCAAAGACATGGAAATTAACTTTACCGGTATCACTGATCTGCACCCTATTTACCAGTTTGATCACTAAACAATGAATTCTAACATTTCCGATATGACACATCATTTTTTTGACGAGCAGCATACGTTACATGAGCTAACACACTATTTGCCGACACAAACTCCTTTAAAAGATTTCATACACCATAATTCTTTACATGCTTTTCAGCACCTGAAATTCTATGATGCTATTTTTAAAGCGTCCAAAATATTCGGCTTTCAGGCTACCATGGAATTGCATGATTTCAGAAAATTGTATGAAATAGGCAGAATACGGGAGGATGTGCTGGATAAGATAATTTCTGAAAGAAAAGGAAAAGATGCTTTTGCAACCTGGAAGGATAATGTACTTTCAAAATATTTTGATGAACACAATGCACAACGAATCGGCTTATTAAGGGCGCAATGGAAGTTCCAGCATCAAATTGATTTAGATAATCTGGTACAGCCGCTTTTATTCAGGGTATTGTGCAGCTATTTAGACCAGGGCATTGCTATTTGGGATTTTCCCATTGGCAATAAAGGTTTTCTGGAAGCCATACAAGAACTGGAGAAAAACAGTTTTACCAGTTTATTCAAAACATCACGGGCAAAAAAATTATTGACAGAAGAAAATGTATCTATAGCCAGCCTTTTAAAAATAGTAGTTGGCGACGATGCTTATTTTCAGCAATATCTTTTTGATCAGCAATTCACGCATCGTGGCTGGAGTGGTATGGTAGCCGCAGTGGAAGGCAGGCCTGATACCCTTCTCAGCCCAAAGAAAATATCACTTCATGATTTAATTATTTTTGAACTGCTGCTTGAAATAGACAATTTAGATTATACACTGGGAAC
>JBKJPR010000373.1:0-3161 GCA_046594275.1 Sediminibacterium sp. | reverse complement strand
GTACAGGCTATTGCAGCTATGGCCTATGGAACGGAAACTGTGCCACAGGTATATAAAATATTCGGTCCCGGCAATCAATATGTAACCTGTGCTAAGCAACTGATACAACAAGAAGGTATTGCGATTGATATGCCTGCCGGTCCCAGTGAAGTATGTGTGTTGGCAGATGAATCTGCTAATCCTTCCTTTGTGGCTGCTGATCTGTTGAGCCAGGCGGAGCATGGGGTGGATAGCCAGGTTATGTTGGTAACCAGTTCCAGTTTGCTGGTTGAAAATGTACAGATGGAATTAGAAAAACAATTGGCTGTTTTGAGCAGGAAAGAGATAGCTGCAAAAGCATTGGAGAACAGTACCCTCATTTTGGTGAATGATATTTCAGAAGGCATTGAACTGGTGAATGAGTATGCTGCCGAGCATCTGATTATTGCCTGTAAAGATGATGAAATCATTGCAGGCAAGATCATCAATGCAGGTTCTATTTTTCTGGGGAATTATTCTCCCGAAAGTGTAGGTGATTATGCGAGTGGCACCAATCATACCCTGCCTACCAATGGTTTTGCCAGGGCCTATAGCGGAGTGAGTGTGGATAGTTTTGTGAAGAAGATTACGTACCAGCGGGTATCGGAAGAAGGTTTGGAGAATATAGGGAAAGTGGTAGAATTAATGGCAGAGGCCGAAGGTCTCACTGCCCATGCGAACGCGGTACGCATTCGCATGCGATCTATCCTCTCCCAGGAGGGAAATAAAAATTAAAAAAATATGTTCTACTTAGACAAACTTATAAGAGAGAATATCAAAAAATTAACACCCTATTCTTCAGCGCGAGATGAATTCAGCGGTGAGGCAAAAGTATTCCTGGATGCCAATGAAAATAGTCTCGGCTCGCCACTAACCAAATGGTATAACCGGTATCCGGATCCGCACCAACGCGCCATTAAAGAAAAATTAAGTAACGTTAAAGGAATCGGCGCTGAACATATTTTTTTAGGCAATGGCAGCGATGAATGTATTGATCTGCTGTTCCGGAGTTTTTGTGAGCCGGGAAAAGACAATGTGATCCTCTGCCCCCCCACCTATGGCATGTACGAAGTGAGCGCCAATATCAATGATATAGCCATAAAAAAGGCCCCCCTGCTTGACGATTTCCAGCTTGACCTGGTTCACCTGGAAAACCTGGTTGATGCCAACACCAAACTTATTTGGTTGTGCTCACCCAATAATCCAACAGGGAATTCATTGCACAGAACGGATATTGAAATGATACTGAACAATTTTGAAGGCATAGTAGTAATAGATGAAGCATATATTAATTTTGCTAAACAGAAATCTTTTGTACAGGAATTAAAAGACTACCCTAACCTGGTAGTGATGCAGACCTTCAGTAAAGCATGGGGCCTGGCGGGATTGAGACTGGGCATGGCCTTTTCATCAACTGCCATTATTGAAATACTGGATAAAGTAAAACCCCCCTACAATATTAACCAGGCCACGCAGGAACTGGTTTTGAAAGCGATGGAAGAAGTGGGGCAGGTAAATGATATGATCAGGTTATTGGTGGATATGCGCGACGCATTAGCAGAGGTCTTTCGGTCCATGCCAACCGTAGAAAAAGTATATCCTTCCGATGCTAATTTTATTCTGGTTAAAATAAAAGAAGCGGGTATGATATACAGATTCCTGATTTCCAGGGGCATAGTGGTGCGCGACAGGAGTAATGTAAGACTTTGCGAAGACTGCCTTCGCATTACTGTGGGTACAGAAAAAGAGAATTCCATCCTGATAAATGCGATGCAGGACTGGTATGCCGGTAAACAAACTGTGTAATTATTGTGTTTTGATTTGTAATTTTAAATTCTAAATAGTAACCATTATGAAAAAGATCTTGCAATATGTAATGATGATGCTTGCCCTGGCAAGTTTTGAAGCCTGTCGCACGAATACTACCGTTACAACAACGTTACCCGGTAACGTAAAGGCTGATGCTGATAATGTTGGCCTCACGTTGCCGACAGGTTTTAGCGCGCTCAAAGTGGCCGACAGTACAGGTAAGGCCCGGCACATTGCCGTTACTGAACAGGGAGATATCTATATCAAACTGGGTGCATTGGAAGGGGGTAAAGGTATTCTTCGCCTCCGTGATACGAATGGTGACGGTAAGGCAGATGAGAAACTGGGGTTTGGCAATTATGCAGGTACCGGTATCAGTATTAAAAAGGATTATCTCTATGCTTCATCAGATGAAGAGGTATTTCGCTATAAACTGAATGCGAAAGGGGAAGTGATCAGCCCGGATCAACCTGAGAAAATGGTAACAGGACTGATCAGCCGCGGACAACATGCATCCAAATCAGTAACACTGGATAATGATGGGAATATCTACGTTAATATCGGCGCTTTTTCCAACTCCTGCCAGGAAGCCGACAGGCAGCCTAATTCCAAAGGCATGATGCCTTGCCCGGTACTGGATTCTGCCGGAGGTATCTGGCAGTTTAAAGCTGATAAAGCGAATCAGGGGTATACAGAAGGCGTTCGTTATGCCACGGGTTTACGCAATGTAGTGGGTCTCGACTGGAATACCCAACTGAACCAGTTATTTGTTATGCAACATGGGCGTGACCAGTTGAGCAGCATCGCAGCAGGGTTATATGATGATAAAGCCAATGCAGAGTTACCTGCCGAAACCATGTATGCTTTGAATAAAGGGGATAATGCCGGTTGGCCCTATGTATATTATGATCCTATCCAGAATAAAAAAATACTCGCCCCTGAATATGGCGGTGATGGTAAAAAAGAAGGCGGCCAGGATGCAATCAATCCAACCATGGCTTTTCCTGCGCATATGGCGCCGAATGGTTTGTTATTCTATACAGGTAATATGTTCCCTGCCCGGTATAAGAATGGCGCTTTCATCGCTTTTCACGGTTCATGGAACCGCGCACCCTTACCTCAGGAAGGGTTTTATGTGGCCTTTGTTCCTTATGAAAATGGTAAACCCACCGGTAAATGGGAAATCTTTGCCAATGGCTTTTCAGGCGTTCCTGTTGTAAGCGGTACTAACAGCCCGGTGCATCGTCCCTGTGGACTAGCCCAGGGGCCTGATGGTTCTTTATATGTATCTGATGATACCAGAGGAACCATTTACCGCATTATGTATAAATAGA
>JBKJPR010000387.1:0-3795 GCA_046594275.1 Sediminibacterium sp. | reverse complement strand
TTCGTTATTATCAATCGGGCTTAATACAAAAAAACGGGAGAGTTTATCTGAAGGAATATTAACCACCGCATGTTTTAAAGTACCTGGTTCATGGTCCTTTAAAGAAATGAAAAGGTATAGCTTACTGTTTTCGGGAAAAAATTTCTGGTTCTGCAGGGTATCCAGGTACAAAGGTTGCACAAAAGACAGTATCTGCGATAAAAACAGCTCTTTAACTTCAGCGCAGTGTTCTTCTCTTATATCACTTTTGTAATAGAAAACAATATTATTTTCTTTGAGTTCCGGTATGATCTCTTCCTGTAAAGTATGCCCAAAAATATCGAGCAGCCTGTTAATCTCGCTTTGGGCTTCGCCCAGGATATCTTCTTTCTGGTCAAGGCTCGCCTGTTTCCTTATTTTTTTATTTAGTTTGGATAGCGTTACAATATACGGATACCTGACCCTGAAAAATTCATCCAGGTTGGATGAGAAGATTGACAGGAATTTTATCCTTTCATATAGCGGTACGCCCCTGTCGGCAGCTTCCTGTAAAACCCGTGCATTGAATTCTAACCAACTGATATCACGATTTAAAAACATTTTATATGATTAAAACGGTGAACCGGTTTGTACAGAAGCGGCTGCCGCATCTGGCCTGAAGAAAAATATAGCTATAGCAAATGCTACCACCGAGATTACGATGCCAACCATGAAAATATTATAGGCCAGGCGGATCAGGCGGTATTTTCTCCCGAGTACCACTGCAAGTTGGTAAATATCATTGATTAAAGCGCCATACAGGTAATTGGGATCGCGCATCATTTTACGCATGGCTTCATTGTATTGCTCAAAGGGGGCCTTGTGAAAGTTCCCAAAGAATAGCAGGTTTGTTTTTTTATTAATTACGTCTTCATTGGTAAACGTACCACAGCTTACTTTTGGACGGGTGGCCAGGATCGAAATAACGATGGTTGATACCGAAACTAATAAGAAGATACTACTGGGTATAATCAGAAAAGGCTCATCCTGTAATTTTCTGAAGAGTACCCCAAGAATAACAGATATAATGATGGCATTCACAGAAATTAAAATATTTGCTTTATTATCAGCCATCCCACTCAATTCAAGGTGATTGCTGGAGGTAAGCCGCAGCATAGTCTGGATGCCTTTGGTTGGCAAGTTTTTGTTTTCATTCAGCTTTAAATTCTTTCCCACTTTTGAATTTTTTTCGGTTTTGCCTCTTAATTTTTTTATGTTCTCCTGTTTTTTTTCTTCCAGTAAATGCCTGCAATAAGCCGTATAGTATATATGTGATTCAAGGAATTCAAGGGCTTTTGCTGTCCATTCTTCTTTATTTATTTCTCCTTCTTTGAGGCTAAGTTCTTTAAATACCTGTTTATTGGTTTCTTTGAATTCTTTAGTACCAAAATGGTAGGTATCTGCATCGCAGATTATCTCTTCAAGTTTCGATTTGGGCGACCTGGGGTATTTGGTGGCCATGATGCATTCTTCTATTTCTTTGATCAGTTCCGGGTCATTCATATGGATCATCATGAAATTCCTGAGCAATTCTGCACCTTTCTCTTCATGCCCGGCGGCCCCGGTAAATAAATAACCAATATCATGGAACCAGGCTGCTATGAACAGGACCATCATATCCCTTTCCGACAGTTCATGATGTGCAGCAATCTCTTTCACTCTTTGTACCACGCTTTGTGTGTGGTGCAGATTATGAAAAATCAGGTCTGATGTATTCATTTTCTGAAAAAGATCAGTTATATAGGTTTCTGTTTTTTTATAAATGGCAGTGTCCATAAGATGGTTTAAAAAGTTAGGTTGAATTTAGTGCCAATAGAGAAATTGAATAGTTGGTCCTCTTTTGAAAATGCCATAGTTGCCGATAATAAAACAAAATTATACGCTGCATAATAGAATCCCCCGCCATAAGAGTGGTGCCATATATCTGATTTCTGTCCTTTAAGCCAAACCTTGCCCACATCAGTAAACCCAACTAATCCCACCGCGCCAGGAAATATGTACGATTTAGATTCAAAAAGCTTAGCCCTTAGTTCCAGACTGCTGTAAAACATAGATGTACCCGAAAAACGATCCTTCCTGTACCCCCTTAAAAAATTATTAACGCCTAAATTCATGGTCTGGAAATATTCATAGTTCTTGCTGAATATATGCCCTCCCCCAATTCTCACCACTGTCACTAATTTTGCCGGCTCACTCAGTGCAGCGTGTATGGTCATGTCAGACGTGATAGCAGTATAGGGATTGCTCGATTTGGTTAATCCGCCTAATGCCACAAAATCTGTTTTCCAGTTTATGCCCCGGGTGGGTAACAACACATTATCCAGGTTATTGATCAGTATCGTCATTTTACCCCCTACATATGTTTTCAAAGCATACACATGATTGGAATCTAAACCCAGTAAAGATGGCTTCTCGAGTATCTTATTCACATTATTTTCATACTTGTCCCAGTAGTGGTTTATCATTGGTCCTGCGCTTACATGAAGGATGCGGTTAAATCTTTTCCGGAATAAGATCTCTGCTTCCAGGTATTTATACCTTACCCTGTAGTACTCGATGTCTCTGTTTTTATCAAATACTGTTTCATTACCAAACCCGAAAAAGTTGTTTAGTGCCGGATTTGCCAGAGAGGTATTTACCAGCATATCCGTGGTGCCGAACAGGTGGTTGTATTCTCCCTGATACTTTAAACTGTAGGCGCCGTTGTTTGGGGCATATAAAGCAGAAAACCGTTGTTCCGTTGCAAAAGGTTCTTTTCTAAAGCCGAACGTACGTTTTAAAAACCCTATACCCACCAACAACTTGTCTTCTGCATTGTAACCAATATTCAGTTTTGGGAAGTTGAAAAGATTATATTTAAAACCGGTTTGTGAATAATCATTAACATGAGGGTCTAAAGAGGTCCGTATCCTGGAGCGGTTATGGTCACCAATAAAATTCTCTTTGGTATCCATATCATACAGGTAGTTCTTTACATTGCCTCTTATATTAAACGTATCATTGCCCTTTCCACCAATGATGCGGATTCTTATGCGTGAACTGGCCTGCTCATCTATTTCAAAATAATCATCGTTATTAAGACCGTATAGTAATATTTCCTTAGTAACCGCGGGATCAAATTTTCTTTGATACATGAGTGCGGATAACTCCAAAGATTCTTTTGATCTTTTGTATACGCTTACCTGGAGTGAATCAGAGGCCGTGGATACTTTAAAATATTCTTTGTCATTTGTGCCGGTGATCGTAACGGTTTTAGCGAGGAATTTATAAAATGTTAGTCCCTGCTTCATCATTTCATCACGCCGGCTTTTTAGTTTTTTTGTAATTTCATCTCCATCTATGGCAACGATCTCTTGTGGCATTTTATTAACTGCCACTGATATTACGCTGTCCGTTATATCATGCTGAAAACTGTCTATGATATTTGACCACTGCTGTTTATCAAGCCGGTTTAAGAAGAACCTGTCAAAATCCCGTTGTTCCCAGTTAAACCAGTTAATGTCTTTATTTGTCGAGGAAAATCCTTTGAGGTAACGGAAAAGGTTAGATGAAATTCCTTTGACTAATAAGCCTTCAGAATTAAAAAACGCCTGGTCTCTGTCCCTCGGGATAGCATAATACACTTTGCCTTTGCCGGTATCGCGGGTTCCCCATTTCCATTGGTCAGCATGCCTGTCCCAGTCTCCGATGAGCATATCCAGTAGTCTTGCCCTAAGTACCTGTGGCTGGTCTATCCTGTTATCATTATCTTCAAGTATTTTGCTGATCACTTTCTGT